>JACSSI010000249.1 GCA_014879345.1 Anaerolineae bacterium
GCATCTACATAATTAGACTCTGCCGCACTGGCTGGATAGACTTCACGATGTTTTGTCCAACTATTTGGCGAAATCTCTCCGAAATTGTTCGAAAAAGAATAGTTGATGTCAAAGATACCGCCACCACCAGAAGAAGTAGCACTATACACTACCAGCACAGTTTTGTTGTTTGGTGCGGCAGCCACAGAAGGTCGCCTGGCACGAATAGCACCAGTGGAAACTTCCACCGCTGCTTGCCAGTCGCCATTGGCAGCCTGTTCATCTGCATGTGCTGTCTGTTGGTTGTTGGTATAAAGAGATACCAAACCAATCATGCCAACTACCAATATACTTAGGAATAATACGTTTCTTTTCATATATATAGACACTTAAAAAAGTTTAGTTGCTTCATTGAATAATCGTTTAGAAAGCCAATCCTCAATTCGTGGCCGCTGAAACCAGATTGTTATGGGCATGGAGCAAGATTTGTAAAGATATTGACAATAGGCAGTGTGTTGGGAATTGAGATATTTGAACGAACCCCATAGCGATCACCGTCTAAATTGCCACAAGCTGTAATGGCATACGTTTCTGGTCCCGGTACATTCTTAAATGTATAGACACCACTGGCATTAGTTTGTGTGAAATCAACAAGCACACCGGATGAATTATAGAGCCTGACAAGTGCTCGATTGAGATTATCTAACCCGTCGGGACTCGTCCAGTTTACCTTGCCTGTGATTAAATTTGTGCCATTTGGTGGCGTAGGAGAAGGTGTTGGCGTATCACCGGGGATCACATAATCCGCTGTTGCCATCGCAGAAATATTATTGGTTTCAATAGATTCTCCAATTTCTTCAATCGAGTCTACCATCCCGTATACAGCGTGGGGGTCGGGTTCATTTTCAAAACCAAAAGGCGCTGTAATCGTAATCACACGAGACGTTTTGCCAGGAAGCCCGCTGAGACCCACATAACCAGAACTTTGATTAATGGGAATGCGCACATCTGATGGTCCAATCGGCCCGTTTGGATCGAGATACAAATCGACGTAGAAATTGTTATCGACATTTACATCCCCGGTATTGCTGATGACCACGCTAAATTGAACTGGTTCATACCCAATAATTGGCGGTGATGAAACCAACTGCGGTGGTCCCACAACAATGAGATCTGCCGGGACAGGTGTATGGGTAGGTGTAGCTGTCACCGTCGGCACCGGAGTGGCATTGTCACATGGAATTTTGTATTGTGTTGAAACTTGGACACTGGTTGAGTAAGCCAGGATGTTATAAACATTGGGTTTAGTTGGATCGGTTGGCATTGACGCCTTCTTTTCTAACCATTGACCGCTAATAATGCCACCATGACCTTTGGGATCGGTGTCGCGATATTCTCCGGCTTGCTGCCAGTAAAACACGACAGTTTCATCAGGCCAGTTGTAGCCAAATACTTGAATGGATACATTTCCATTGGTATCCAGGGAACCACAATTTGGTATGGCTACGATGTATGGTTGCTTTGGTGTTATGGAAGGAGTGGGCGTGATAGGTGACAGTGTGGCGGTTGCTTCCGGTGTTGAGGTGACGGTGCTGGTTTGCGTGGCAGTCGGGGTGGGCGTGCCTGGCAAGACAAAAGTAATATCAACAGAACCATCACTGCTTTCCACGGCGATGCTGTGTCCATTAACCAATGGGCCATTTAGAAAAACAGTCACAAAGCCAGGGCAGGCGTGCCCATCAAATTCTCTGGTGATTGGATAATTATCACTAATGAGGTCTCCACCTGTTGTGAGATTAACAATACGGACCAATGTGCCAACCTCACCCGTTATGTAAACAATATTACTGCCTGCTATGGCGGCACCATCAAATTTCACGTGACAAAAATCATCTGTGGCCGTTGGTGTAAATGTGGCTGATGGCACAGGTGTATTTGTTGAGGGATCCGGCGTGGGTGTAAAGGTAGGTGAGGGCGTTACCCCAACGGTTGGGAACTCGCTAATTGGTGGAGGTAAGGCGGCACCTTGGTTAGAACCGCTGCCGAGCTGTCCAAAGGATTCGTTGTACATGATGGCTTGACCGAATACAGGAATAGAGGACAGGATTGGCCTGAAGAAAGGTGTAATAATAGGCACGCGATAATAAGCGCGCACGATGACAGGCGCATTGGGAACCCCCGCAAAATTACCGCGTATCTGGCCGGATATATCTGCACCCCACACTTCAATATTGTAATATTCATCATCTTCAAAGGTGCCAGATGTTTCGTTGAGCGGCAGACCTGCTAAGCCTCTATGGGTTACACTAATAACGGATGCCACACGGAAATCACCCGATTCGCCACAAAGAGGATCGTTGAATTTATCTAACGATATGACGGCACATTCCATCCGATCAAATTCACCCGTGACGGCGTAACGTGCTCCTTCGCGGGCTGCATTTTGCACAGTGCCCCAGGCCCACAATATACGAGCTGCTTCAATGATGAGAAAGATAATCATCAATAAAATAACAGCCATAAGGGCAAATTCAACGAGGGCTTGTCCGGTAGAACGATTGTGGTTTTTGAGCTTAAACATAATTTCTGTCTCTTTGCGCTTCAATGAAATTGATTAAGGTGATGACGTATCTGAACTTTCGTTCTATGATAAGACATTTACACTAAGTTTTCAGTTCCCAGGAGTAGCGAATTTTTCCTATTTCATCTAATCATGTTAGATTAAAGTTCCTGGTGCGTTATTATTAGTTCTTAATGAATGATAACAATGAGATGTCTATTAGGTGTTGATAAAGCGTTGATCTAGCGTTTTTCTTGGTAATGAATGGGAAAATCATCCATGACAAAAGTACTAAATCTGGCTTTTTTAGGGGAAACTCGCATTCATTTAGGTGAAGAGTCTGTGGTTTTGGTTTCGGCGAAGGCTCAGGCTTTATTGTGTTATTTGGCTGTGTCGGGGCGGGTAGTGTCGCGGCAGGCGTTGGCTGGTTTGTTGTGGGGAGAGCTGCCCGAGGCGGATGCCCGGCGAAATCTGCGCGGTGTGATTATGAAATTGCGTCAAGATTTTGGGGCTTATTTGGATGTGACGCATCAAACGATTGCTTTTGACAGGACGCGCCCCCATAAGTTGGATGCAACGGAATTTCTTGATTTGTGCAAATTGGCCGATGTGGCTTCTCTTGAGCGGGCGGTGGCTTTATACCGGGGTGATTTTTTAGAAGATTTATATGTGCGGCAGGCATTTGCGTTTGAAGAGTGGGTGATGCAGCAGCGAGAAATGTTTAGACAGGGTGTCGTTGCTGCTTGTTATCGGTTGGTTGTTGCTTTTGAGGCTGGGAATGAGTTTGAACAGGGGATTCGTTATGCGCGCCGCCTGCTTATGCTTGATCCGGCAAATGAGGAAGGGCATCGGCTGTTGATGACGCTGCTGGCGAAGAATGGGCAGCGGAGTGCGGCTTTGTCTCAATATGAGATTTGTGAAAGGGTATTGGCTGAAATGGGGGTGGCGCCGACGGAGGAAACGGCCGTTCTCCTGCAACAGATCCGCGACAACACCTTAACCAACCCAGTTCCGCCGCAACCCAAAATCATCACCCCAAACAAGCCTTCACAATCACCACCCCCATTTCTGGCCGGCCCCCCCGTCACCCAGCCTGCTGGCTTCTTTGGCCGTCAGCGAGAAATAAAGCGCATCTTCAACCTGCTGGGCTACCTGCCCATGCAAAATGCAGCCATCATTGGCCCTCGGCGCAGCGGTAAAACCTCCTTGCTCCATTACCTGAAAAACTCAGCAACCCTGCCCCAGCATCAATGGATATTCATCGACTTCCAGGATACACGCATGGGAGATCGCACTTATTTGCTGCATTATTTGCTGGCAGAAATGGGACTGCCGCAGCCGGAACCATGCGATTTGGAAAACTTCATGGAAGTGGTCAGTGATGAATTGCAAGAATCCACCGTTGTCTTGATGGATGAGATTGGAGTGGCATTGCAGCGTTATCCAGAATTAGACGAAACATTCTGGGAAAGTTTACGCTCCCTGGCGACCAATCAAGTAGGCGGGCGGCTTGGCTTTGTGCTGGCTGGGGCAGAATCACCAGGACAGTTGGCACAGCAAAGCGGTATGGGCTCCCCATTTTTTAATATCTTTGGCTACGTTGCCACCATGGGGCCGTTAACTGAGCCTGAGGCGCGTGAGCTGATAGCCAGTGCCCCCGTTCCCTTTGCTGAAGAGGATGTGGCCTGGATTTTAGTGGAAAGCGGGCGCTGGCCGGTTTTGCTGCAAATCCTTTGTCGTGAACGGCTGTTGACATTGGAGGAAGGCATCACGGATACGCAGTGGCGAGAAGAAGCGCGGGCGCAGTTGACACCTTTCATGTACTTAAAAGAAGCGTAACCATCCATGGCACGTACAAACACCACCAGTCATGAGAACGAATCCTTGGGGAGGCCAAAACCACTTGGGAATTTGTTCATTGGCAGTTGGCGTTTGCTCTTTTGGCTGTTTTTCCATCCGTCTGCCTGGCAAGACGCGCTCAGTCAGGTTGATCCTACCTTGTCGTCTGATTTTTGTCTGGCGGCGCTGCATCGTTTTCAATTAAAGCAGATCAAGTTTTGGCGTTTGCTGCTGATGATGTATTTGGCATGGCCGGTAATGGGCGTGCTGCTCATTATTTTTGGCTTATGGCTGCTCAACGCGGCGAGTACGAACATTATTTTGGGGGTGATTGTGGGCTTGGCGGTGGCGTTGGTGCTGAGTGTGGCAACGGCCGTTTCCGGGAGCATGGTCGTCAGCACCGCCGTTGGCCTGGCAGCCAGCATCGTCGTTGGTATCGCGGCGGGGTTGATAGTGGGCGAACAGATACCGTTTTTAGCCACCACCATCACCCTCTCGTTTGACCTGGTTCTCAGCACCGTTATCGGGCTGGCTGGCGGACTAGGCGGCGGTCTGGCTTACGGCATGACACTGGGACTGGCTGGCGACGACGCCACGTTTCGCCCCTCATACTCCCTCATTCGCCAAATAACAGGCATCATCATTGGCGTATTGGTAGGCGTTGCCGGGGGCGTCATGATGGGCGTGGTGACTGGTTCCTGGCTGGCAGGCGTGGTGCTGGGGCTGCCATTTGCATTAGCCATCAGTTGGCGCACCCATAGTTGGCGGCGCGGGGCTGCCTGGGGCATCTTCCTGGGCATCATCGTCATGTTGGTGTGGCTTATCTCAGTGCTGTCATTGGCCGACACCCTGTTTGGCAGTTTCATCAACGGCATCAGCCTGGGAGCCATCATCGCGGCGCTTTTCGCTTTGCCCTACGTGGCCGCCGAGCGCATTGCTGGCCCCTGGGCTGGCGCTTTGGCCGGCACATTGGGCAGCAGCAGCGGCCTGTACCTCCTGGTGACGGCCGATCAGCCGATTGGCCCCGTGTTGCTCTTCACCTTTGCTGGCATTTTATTGGGTCTGACGTTGGGCTGGTGGCGGCCTGTTATTTTTTATCCTTTCACCAGCGCCTGGAACCTGTTGTTGCAGCGTTTAGACGAGCGTCGCCTGGCGCAAGGCCAGCCATCACGGGTGCGGTGGCACTCCGTTTTTTGGGACGAGTTGCAGCGTTTGCCCCTCATTGGTCTGGATAATTATATTGTGCTGCTGTTGGAAAATGATGTGGAACTGGGAACGGCCGTTATGGACAGCATCAGCAGTGGACGACAACGGTGGGCAGCCCAAGCCGCTCAAATTGAAATGGATGCCCGTCAGTTTGAACGATGCCAGGACATCACAGCCATTGGCACCGTTCATAACCAGATGGCGGCGGGTGAACTGGCAGGCCCGGCCAGCGCCTTGTTACGCAGCTTTAGTCGCGTTAGCCAGGATGTCGATGCCGCCCAGCGCCAGGAAAGCGCGTACAACCAGCGCCTTGCCTTCCACGCCGTTGAAGACCGCCTGGACGGTTTGTTACGAGAATTAACACGCAGCAACGAGCGTTATGCGGAACGTTTCCGCCCCATCGCCGCCTCCTGGCGGCAAACCATCGCCGATCACACCCATCACCTGGCCGATGAAGCAGAACTGCGCCAGGAAATCGACAGTCCGTACATCATCGGTGTGCCGCTCACCGAGCAGCAGGAAATTTTCATCGGCCGTGCTGGCATCAGTGCCCAGATTGAGCAGCTTCTCCTGGATCGCCGCCGTCCGCCGCTGCTGCTTTACGGGCAGCGCCGTGTGGGCAAAACGTCACTGCTCAACAACCTGGGGCGCTTGCTGCCCAGTACCATCATCCCCCTGTTTGTCGATTTACAAGGGCCTGCTTCACGCAGCAAGAATGAGGCGAGTTTTCTCTACAATCTCGCTCGTGGTATGCGCCGTTCGGCACGGCAGCGAGAAATCTCCGTGCCAGAGCTGACGCGGGAAACACTGGCGGTGGATCCCTTTTCCCAGTTTGATGAGTGGCTGGACGAGGTGGAAGAGGCGCTTGCGCCCAATTTTGCTTTGCTGATGTTGGACGAGTTTGAAGTGTTGGCTGAGGCATTGGAAAACGGCCGTTTAGAAGAATCTTCTATCCTGGGCATGTTTCGTCACCTGATTCAGCATCGTCCCCGTTTCAAAGTGTTGCTGTCCGGGTCGCACACGCTGGATGAATTTCAACGCTGGTCGAGCTATCTCATCAACGTGCAAGTCGTGCATATTGGCTACCTGAGCCAAACGGAGACATTGCAGCTTGTGGAGCATCCAGTACAAGATTTTTCACTGCGTTATGAACCGGCGGCTGCGCAGCGAGTGGTAGACTTGACAAACGGTCATCCGTTTCTGGTGCAGCTTTTGTGCGCTGAAATTGTAGCGCTCAAGAATGAGCAGCCCCCGGTCAACCGCCGTTTGGCTTCTGTGGCGGATGTGGAAACGGCCGTTCCTGAAGCATTGCAGCACGGCAGTTTCTTTTTTGCCGACATCGAACAGAACCAGGTCGATCAAGTGGGGCGGGAGATTTTGCGTCTCATGG
>JACSSI010000250.1 GCA_014879345.1 Anaerolineae bacterium
GCCAATACTAATTGGCATTAAATTTGAGGAGACTTTTGTAGTCTCATACACAACTTTAAACCGCACCCTATAAATCGAATTAGTTCTATGTTGACTTCTTTTTGTCGCTGTTATACGACCATGCTTTTTCCCCATACTTCGGATGCGTTCCCCAACCCTGATCTGCCAGCCAACGAGAAAAACCAGGCGCAAGTTGATAAATGACCGACAGCGGCCCCAAATAACGGGGCAGCGTTAGAATCCTTTGCTTGTTGTCGATGGCTTTGAGAATGGCATCTGCCACTTTGGGCGGCGTGAGGGCTGGGAGATATTTGTTCAACTTAGGCGTGCGGGCGGGATCGACATGCTGCTTGAAGAAATCGGTGCCGCCAACGGTTCCCAGACGGACGAGGGTGGCGTGGATGGGTGTTGCGGCTAATTCCATTTGCAGAGTGACGGTGTAGGCATCAATGGCGGCTTTGGTGGCGGTGTAAGCGGCCGAGGAGCCGCGCACGATGATGCGTGCCGTGATGGAACCAACGTTAACGATGTGGCCCTGGTTAGCGGACAGCATCCAGGGCAGCACTTTTCTGATGCCTGTGACCATGCCCTCATAGCCGACGCGCATGGTGTACAGTGCCTGCTCCGTACTCATGTCGAGTACGTCATCCCACTGCACATAGGCGGCGTTGTTGATGAGGATGTCTAAACGGCCGTTTTCCCCCCATACCGCATCCAGCCAATCTTCATACGCCACCCGGTCGGTCACATCACAGCGGCTCAGGTGAATCTGCACTCCCCAGGGCAGCGTTTGGCGTTCCGCTTCCGCCCGTTCCAAACTGCCGACCGAATAGCCGCAGGCGTAGACTGTCGCGCCCTGCGCCGCCAACGCCTGCACCGTCGCCCAGCCAATACCCTGAGTACCCCCGGTCACAACACAAATTTTGTCTCGAGCAAATTCATCCCTCATTCTTCATCCCTTGCCGTCGCTTGCACCGTAAACGTAATCACATCTCCATTGTCAGCGAGACCGGTAAACTGCCACACGGGGAGCAGCCAATACAGTTGTTGAGAACGGCCGTTTTCCCCCGCTACCATCTCAGGATACACATAATAAGCCAGTTCCGCTGCGTTGATTGAAATTTGTTCATAGGCAGAAGCAGCAGGTGGCAACATATCTGGCATTGCCAGCATTTCCCCCGACGACTCAGCGATTTGCATATCAATCCCTTCCCAATCCAGCACCGGATACGCCAGACCAACATCCCGCGCCGCCCAGGCAAACACATTCACGGCACTGCCATCTGTCAGGTCTGCGGGCGCATCGGGCAGAATAAAACCATTGCCTTCCTGGTCAAGCAGGATCACTTGCTCACCCTGCCGCTGAACCGTCCCATTTTTTATGAGCGGATTTAAATCTGGTACTGGTTCCCAGCCAGCCAGCGCCAATGAGTTGGTGCTGGTGTCCAAAATTCCCCGGAAATGGAGGTTCACGCCTACCTGTTCTGCCAATGCGCGTTTTGTCTCAGCGTCTGTTTGCACGGTGTAGCTAAGGGCGCGGATTAACGGCGGCAGACTGGTATCCACCGGCAAGAAAACGGTGGGGAAGGTGTAAAGATGCACTTCCTGACCGTTTTGATGGGTTCTCGGCCAGTATTTAAATCCAGACGCGGCGGGCGCAGGCAGGGTTTCCGCTGTTCCTGACGTAATGGAAAAAAGTATTGCTTCGTCGATGCCGTCCTGGATTTGCTGCCAGGCCGTTTCGGCGGAGATGAGCGGATAGGTGCCAACGGCCGTTAAGGCATCAAATGGTTGGTATGAGGCAAAGGCTAAACGGCCGTTTTCGCCCACACCCGCACTCATTTCAGGGAAATCCGTCACCATGCCTTCCAGTTCCCGGTTCACCCACACCTCATGCCCCCAGCCATCTGCCAGGATGTAGGGAAAATTAAGCAAACCCATTGACTGCAAAGCAGCCTCAGCCGCCGCGGCTCTTTCGGCAAAAGGACGTGGCGTTTCATAGTTAAATGGCACGCTTTCATCTGAAAAATAGGCGGCGTCCTCCGTCATCACAAGGGAACGCGCCCCGTCAAAAACATGGAACTCCGGCAGCACGGCGGGCAATGGGGCGGCCGCCGCTCCCACCGGTTCATCCAGGATTGATTCGTCTGGCGTGGCATATTGATACAGCGGCGTGCTAAACCCCCATCGTGCCGCGATTTCTGTGGCGCGGCTCTCGTCTAAAGGCAACGCGGGCTGCTGCCAAACTGTCGCTTCTGCTATCTCTGTCGGCAGTGTGGTATTCAAACTGAATGTAGCCCCACCCCATAAGTCAGCCGGTTGTTCTGCGGCGACGAGACCGTCCCCAGCCATAAGCCCACCACCGAGACCAGCTTCAATGGGTAAATCTGCCAGGTTTGGTAATAACGGCCGTTCTCCCGGTTCCGCTTCCTCAACAATTTCCGGAACCGTCTCAATATTAAGCTCAGGGGCAGCTTCCGCTGGCGGCGACGGGGAAGCAGTCACAGCCACCTCAGCCAGCGGAGCACGGGTGGGCATTGCTGTTTCCGCCTGTCCGCAAGCCGTGCTAAACAGTAATACAAACAGAATCACTATCAAAATGCGTCTCATCAAAAACTCCTTCATAAACGGGAGCGCGGACAGCTTGTCCGCCCTTTGCGGTCTGGCAGACAGCGCTCCCAGGTTTTCATTCATCGTGGCTTCGGCGTGTACTCAGTCGAACGCTCAGGACAGGTCTGCGTAATCTGCGTATAACTATATTCATTGTTGGTGGTCGACAACAGCCGGTGTCATCTCCTTCGTCCAATAATCTCCCGGAAGTTCGGAACCTGCGGGAGGTTGCCATTCAGCGGACAATCCGATTTTACACTTTGCCGGATGCTTCGCAATCTTAGACAATAGAGCAAGCATAAAAAACTGTTAGACAGGTGACATGATGGACACAACGGCCGTTATCAACATTCTACTTCACGGCAATCAACTCAAACGCACACCCCGCACAGGCTGGGTACAGCGCGGCGTTCCCAACGCCGAAGACGTAGCCGCCCATTCCTTTGGCGTGGTCTATACCATCCTGGTCTTGGCGCCGCTCGTCAAAGCATCCATCAATTTGGAACGCGCTCTGGCCATGGCCGCCCTCCATGATTTGCCCGAAAGCATGACAACAGACATCCCCACCCCCGCCTGGCGCTTTTTACCCGACAGCATCAAAACAGAAGTCGAACGCGCCGCCATGCACGAAATGTTATTTTCGGTTACTTCGACAGGCTCAGTAACCGAAACCAACATTTCAGCGCAGTTTATGGCTTGGTGGGAAGAACTCCATGCCAGGCAAACACCCGAAGCCCTGCTCGTCCACGACGCAGACAAAATCGATATGTTTCTGCAAGCGTTGCTGTATGAAAAACAAACCGGCAATCAGCAGTTGGCCGAATTCTGGGCAAAACCATTCACTTTCCACTACCCAGAAGCACAGGCCATTTACGACGAATTACGCACCCGCCGCGCACCATAATTCACCGCAGCAACAGCAAAGCAAACCCGCTAAAACTTTGCATCGTTTGCGCTAAACGCCTTTAGGAGAATCCATGCTACACACAAAAAACACGTTCACCGGCCATGATGGCCTAAAACTCTATTATCAATCCTGGCGACCCAAGAAAGGGGCTGTCGCCGTCCTCATCATTGTGCATGGCTTAGGCGAACACAGTGGGCGCTACATGAACCTGGTAACTCCCCTCGTCACCCACGGTTATGCCATCTACGCATTTGACAATCGTGGTCACGGTCGTTCTGCGGGACAGCGTGGTCATGTGCAAAGCTTCTCTGACTTGCGCCAGGACCTGGCACTATTTCAGCAGTTGGTAAAGGAACAGGAGGGAGAACGGCCGTTGTTCATCATGGGCCACAGCCTGGGCGGACTCATCGTTTTAGACACCGTTTTACGCGACAGCACCGGCTACAAAGGAGTCATCGCCTCCTCCCCGGCACTCGATACCGGTGGCGTTTCCGCCGCCCTCATGACAGCTTCAAAAATACTCTCTCGTGTTTGGCCCACCCTCAGTTTTCCTTCCGGATTAGAGGTTAACGCCATTTCCCGTGACTCAGAAGAGGTGCAAGCTTATCTGGATGATTCACTCGTTCACGACAAAGGCACTCCCCGCCTGGCAATCGAGTCGCAAAACACCATCGTCTGGTGTCAGGAACATGCTGACAACCTGCAAATTCCTATTCTCATCATTCATGGCAGCGCCGATAGAATCACGTCACCAGTCAGCAGCCGTGAATTCTTTGACAAGATCACATTTGCCGACAAGACCTACATCGACTACGAGGGCGGCTATCACGAAAGCCTGAACGACATTCACCAACAAGAAGCCGCCGCCGACATTGAACATTGGCTCAACGCCCATCTCTAAAAATCTAACGCAAAGACGCAAAGGCGCAAAGCGTACCCTGAGCTTGTCGAAGGGTTTCTCTGCGCCCTCCACGCTCTCTGCGGTTAATCAAGGAAAACTCATGGACAAAATACTCATCAAAGACCTGCTCCTGCGCGGCATTATCGGCATCAACCCCGACGAGCGCGTCAACAAACAAGACATCCTGCTCAACCTCGTCATCTACACCGACATCCGCAAAGCCGCCGCCTCTGACGACATCGCCGATGCCGTCAACTACAAATCCATCACCAAGCGCATCATCGCCCATGTCGAAGCCTCCCCCGACTTCCTCGTCGAAAAAATGGTCACAGACATTGCGCGACTGGTCATCACCGAATTCAACGTAACGCGCGTCATCGTGCGCCTGGAAAAGCCGGGTGCACTGCGCTTTGCCGATTCGGTGGGCATTGAGATTGAGCGAACACGAGAGGATTTTGGTTAAAAAGTTGCAGGGTTGTAGAGTGGCAGGGTAATAAAGTAGCGCGTTACTCAGTCACCTTGCCACTTTGCAACCTTGCCACTTTGCAACCTTACAACTGTGAATACTGTTGCCCTCTCCCTCGGCTCCAACATCGACAAGGAGCGAAATTTGCCTGAAGCGATTCGTTTGCTGCGCGAGATGACTTCGACAAGCTCAGTCATCTCGATAGCACCCATCTATGAAACTGCGCCCACTGGCCTGCTCAATCAGCCCAATTTCTTCAACACGGCCGTTCTCATGCAAACCCCTCTCTCCGCCGCCGAAATCAAAGAAACCATCATCGCCGCCATCGAAACCAAGCTCAATCGCGTGCGCCAGGCAGACAAAAACGCGCCGCGCACCATCGACATCGACATCGCTCTCTTCAACGATGGCATATTTAATTATGAGTTAAGTGACGGCTCCACCCGTCGCGTGCCAGACAAAGACATCATGCGCTTCCCCCACGTCGCCGTACCCCTGGCCGACCTCCTGCCCGACATGCCCCATCCCGAAACCGGAGAACTGCTCTCCGCCATCGCCGCCAACCTCCTCGCTGAAACCGAAGACGGTTCTATCTGGCAAAGACCCGACATTATTTTGGGATGAAAAGTAACTACCAAGCCAGCAGTTAAAACTGTGACCTACAATAACAAAGTCCACCTTCGTGGACTTAAAAACCAGTCGGCAAAGGCCGACTTCGTAACGGGATGTTATTCCGGCGGTGTTCGCTTTAGATACCTGGATACCAAAGCTATAACTGGCATGGCTAACAGGGTTGCCAACAAAAGCGCCAGCAATAACCCTCCGCCAGCCAGAATACCTGCCCAGGCAAAACCGGCCGTTGACCCTAAATTCGTAACCAGTTCGCCTGCTTGATTCATGCAGTGAGTTTCGTAAGCGGTGGTGGCATATTCAAATCCATTTTCATCCGTGGCCGTGGTAGCATAGGTGTAAACCTGGCCTTTCGTTTCTGGGGGGCACATAATTGGGCCCAGGGTGTCGGCTACAAAATCGGCATTAGCACCAGCCGTCACCCCGCCAACAGCCAAGCCAATGGGCACGAGACAACTGCCTAACAAACAAAGCAAAATAAGCCAAATCACACATCCAGACAGTCCTACTTTTGCTAATTTCATAAGGCAATCATCCTTTCTGATTTGATTTCTTGATCTGCAAAAACGGTGTGACCTGATGAACGAAAAGGGGATAACGTAGAGATTGTAACAATAGCGCAGAAAGAAAGTCAATCAGGGAAATCGTTAGTTTCTGCCAGCGGTTAAAACTACACCGACCTCTACAAAGTCCGCCTTCGCGGACTAAAAACGGGCTATGTAGTCGGCGGCGGCTGACTATGCAGGCAACCTGTGGCTGCACGTTGCCGCGAGTTTGTTCGCTGGGTAAAGATAAAGGCGAAAAATTAAAGCCACTATCTACTCTCCAATTTCCAAAGGAATCTCTACCGCATCGGTGTACGGATTGCCTGCTTCATCCAGCAGCAAGATGGGTTCCTGGGTGTCGAAGATATACATACCGGAGCGCATGGTTAACGGCCGTTCCCACCCATCATCCCACGGCAGCACAAACCGACTCACCACCACATCCCCCGGCCGCCATTGACTGCCCGAAAACGCATCCCCATCCATCTGACTGACCCGTTCGCCATCCCCATCCAGCAAATGATTGAAAATATGGTAGTCCGTCGGGTCAGGATTATCTGCCGTCTGCCAATAAATTTGCCAAACGGCCACTGATTCGGTGGCTGAGCCTGTCGAAGCGTCGTCTACCACAGCCAGTTCATCATGCCCCAAAAACCGCACAAAATTCGCCAACAAATAAGTCTCGTCAAACACCACATCCGGCTCCGGCGCACCGCCAGCCAGTGCCAAAACTTGCATGTCGCCTTCTCCTTTTCGCAGCGGAACAGATTGGGTTCCTGAGCCTGTCGAAGGAGCCGTTTCCCCATACAAATCCCCCGCATCCCCCACCTGCTCACTCAGCACCACCACTGCCGGATTCACCGGAAAAACCACATTCTCCGTGCCATCGACAAACCGATGCG
>JACSSI010000251.1 GCA_014879345.1 Anaerolineae bacterium
GTGTCATGCCCGCGAAGGCGGGCATCCACAGGTGGTGGTGAATGGATTCCCACCTTCGTGGGAATGACAAGTTTATTACCGAAATAAATTTTTAATATTCATAATCAGGCTTGAAGCTGCGGGTTAGCCCGATTTATCGGGCGCTGTTTTGTAGGCGGGTGATTTATCACCTGCCGGTTTACAAATCCATACGTGGCCGTTTTGCCCGATGCGTTCTCCCAATTCCGCCAACTGACCGCGACGCTGCATGTACTGCACACATTTCCGCTGTTGGTCTGCCACCGATTCTTGTTCTCTAATCGCCTGCTGGCACTGATACGGCTTGCTTCGTCCCGTTTTTCCGGCTGTGCCGGATGCTCTCAGCGCTGTAAACTGCCAGCGCCACCCAAATAAACGAGAAGCCAACCAACTGGGTGCGTGAGAAAGCTTCGCCGTACACAAACACGCCAATCAAAAATTGCAGCGTCGGTGCCAGGTATTGCAAAATGCCCAGCGTGGCCATCGTCACGCGGCGGGCAGAAGCAGCGAAAAGAAGAAGGGGAACGGCCGTTACCATCCCCGCGCCAATCAACAACATATTTGTAGACGGGGAACTATGCCCAAAGGCGGCTGTGCCTTGCACTTCAAAATAAATCAGCCCACCCAGGGCAAACAAAAACAACCAGCCCGTTTCCAGAGATAACCCTTCTAGCGAATTGAGCGCCGCCGTTTTGCGCAGCAGTCCATAAAAACCAAAAGAAAACGCCAATGTCAAGGCAATCCAGGGCAGGGAGCCATAGGTGATGGTAAGATAAACGACACCACACAATGCTAACAAAACGGCCGCCAACTGCCCTTTACGCAGCCGTTCCTTTAAGAAAATATAACCCAACAGCACATTAACCAACGGATTGATGAAATAGCCCAGCGCCGTTTCCACAATGAAACCAGAATTGACGCCCCAAATGTAGACGAACCAATTGATAGATAGCAGAACGGCCGTTGCCAGAAACGTCAGCAACACCTTTGGCTGTTTCAACACAGGCCGAATCCAAGCCCAGCGCCGTGTCACCGCCAGCACCACCAGCATAAAGAAGAACGACCACACCATGCGGTGGCTCAAGATTTCAATGGGCGGCACACCTTTCAACGATTTCCAATAAATGGGCAGAAGCCCCCATAATGTATAGGCAATAACGCCGTAAAGAATCCCTTTATTCTTCATCTTTTGTCCTTTGAGACCTGGGAAATTTTATCGTGTGGGATAAAGAGAGGAGTATAAAGGAAAACGGCCGTTGGCTCAATGAATAGCGCCTAAATCCTTGACAGACCCTGTAACCTTTGTTACCATTTGCCCACCATGAGAGCGCTCTCATTTGCAAAAAGGAAACCCAACTATGACTGAACGGCTGACATTAGAAATAATCGGTGAACTCGCAGGTGTATCCAGAGCCACCGTTTCCCGAGTCGTCAATGATTCCCCTGGTGTGCGTGATGAAGTGCGTGAACGAGTATTAGCAGTGATCCAGGAGACGGGGTATCAGCCCCATTCAGCCGCTCGTTCCCTGGCATCAAACCGGATGGATTTGATCAGCCTCGTCATCCCAACCTCCACCCAATCTCTTTTTACCGATCCCTACTTTCCTCGCCTCATTCAGGGCGTTACCCAAAGCTGCAATGAAAACAACATCACCATGTCGCTCTTCATGCTCCATTCTGAAGATGAAGAAGAAAGACTCTATCCCCGTGTTCTAAATCGAGGGTATGTTGATGGCGTTATTTTGGCCTCATTTGATAGAGCTGATCCTCTTGTGGCGCGCCTGGAACAGAACAAAATGCCCTTCATCATGATTGGCCGTCCAGAAGAGTCATCCAACGCCAGTTATATTGATGTGAATAATGAAGCTGGAGCCTATGCTGCCGTAACTCATCTTGTTCGCCAGGGCAAAACGCGCATTGCAACCATTACTGGTCGCCAGGATATTAGCTCAGGCAAAGACAGGTTGGCTGGTTACAAACGGGCATTGATAGAACGGGGCTTGTCTGTGGATGAAAATTTGATTGTAAACGGCCGTTTCAACGAACTAGAAGCCTACAACGCCATGCTAAAACTGCTGCCCCATCAACCCGATGCCGTATTCGTCGCCTCAGACGGCATGGCCTACGGCGTGTTACGGGCCTTGCGCCAGGCAAACATTTCCGTGCCAGACGAAATCGCGGTGGTCGGCTTTGATGATCTGCCATCTTCCGCCACATCTGACCCACCCTTAACAACCATAAGACAGCCCATCCGCCGTATGGGCGCCATGGCAGTTGACATGTTGCTCGACATCATTAACGAAGGCATAGACCCGCCAAGACGGGTCGTTTTACCAACAGAACTAATCGTTCGACAAACTTGTGGAACTTTGAATTTATAACATTAAACAATTTAAGAAACTGAGACTGGAGATTAGGGATTGAGGATTGACCTAATCTCCAATCTCCAATCTCTTGTCAAAGGAAAAATCATGCGCTACGGATATTTTGATGATCAAACTCGTGAATATGTAATCACACAACCTGATACACCCTTGCCCTGGATCAATTACCTGGGCAGTGAAGAATATTTTGGCTTGTTGTCCAACACGGCCGGCGGTTACACCTTTTACCGTGACGCTCGCCTGCGCCGTTTAACGCGCTATCGCTACAACAACGCACCGCTGGATGTAGGCGGCCGTTACCTGTATTTGCGTGATAACCAGTCTGGCGAGTTTTGGTCACCATCCTGGCAGCCCGTGCGCAAAGATTTAGATGACTATTCATGTCGTCATGGGATGGGCTATTCCACCATCGCCTCGGCATATGCTGGCATCAAAGCCCAAACCCGCTACTTCATCCCGCTAGGCGAAACGCTGGAAATCTGGCAAGTTGAAGTAAGCAATGAACGGGACGAAGCAGCCGAATTATCCTTGTTTTCCAGCATCGAATTTTGCTTGTGGGATGCCAACGACGATGCCACAAACTATCAACGCAACTTCAACATCGGCGAAGTGGAAGTGGAAGGCAATATCATCTACCACAAGACAGAATACCGCGAACGGCGCGACCACTTTGCCTACTTTGCCTGCTCCGCCGACATCGCCGGCTATGACACCCAGCGCGAAACATTTTTGGGCGCTTATCGTGGTTACGACAACCCGGCCGTCGTTGAAAGCGGCGAATCCCAAAATTCACACGCTCATGGCTGGCAGCCGATTGGCTCCCATCATGTGAAACTCTCATTGGCTCCTGGCGAAACACAGAAAATCATCTTCTTGCTGGGTTATCATGAAAATCCCCGCGATGCTAAATTTGATCCGCCTAACTCCCAAACCATCAACAAACAAACGGTAACACCCATCATCGAGAAATATCTGGCGCAGGCTGCCGCCGAAGCCGCCTTTGCCGACTTGAAAATGTTCTGGGAGAAATTGCTGAACATTTATCAGGTAGAAACGCCGGATGAAGATACCAACCGCATGGTCAATATCTGGAACGCTTATCAAAACATGGTCACGTTCAACATGTCCCGCTCCGCTTCTTATTTTGAATCGGGCATTGGGCGTGGCATGGGCTTCCGCGATTCTAACCAGGATTTGCTTGGCTTTGTCCACATGGTTCCCGAACGGGCGCGAGAACGCATCATCGACATTGCATCTACCCAGTTAGAAACGGGCGGCGCGTATCATCAATACCAGCCGCTGACCAAGCGTGGCAATGATGCCGTTGGCGGTAATTTCAATGATGACCCCTTGTGGTTAGTTTTGGGGGTGACGGCTTACGTGAAAGAAACGGCCGATTTCGCCATTTTGGATGAACTGGTTCCCTACGATAATCAACCTGGCTCTGAAACGCCGCTGTATGAACATTTGCAGCGCAGTATGCAGTACACCCTGGATCGGCTTGGGCCACACGGGTTGCCGTTGATTGGCCGCGCCGACTGGAACGACTGCCTCAACCTCAACACCTTCTCCTCTGAGCCTGGAGAATCCTTCCAGACGACGACAAACAAAGAAGGCAAGGTGGCGGAATCTATTTTCATTGCCGGTTTGTTCGTCTATGCGGCGAAAGAAATGGTGGCGTTGGCTGAGGTGCTAAATAAAGCGGACGACGTGGCGAAGTACAGTCAGGCTGCCAAAGAGATGGAAGCTACTACGTTGGCGCATGGCTGGGATGGCGCCTGGTTCCAACGCGCCTATGATGATTTTGGCGACAAAGTTGGCTCCAAAGCGTGTGAAGAAGGCCAGATTTTCATCGAGCCGCAGGGCATGTGTGTGATGGCGGGTATCGGTCGCAAACAAGGTTATGCGGCGCGAGCGCTTAATTCGGTAAAAGAACGGTTGGCAACGGAGCATGGTATTGTGCTGCAACAACCTGCGTATAGTCATTATTATTTGAACCTGGGCGAGATTTCTACCTATCCGCCTGGCTACAAGGAAAACGCCGGTATTTTCTGCCATACGAATCCCTGGATTATGATTTCTGAGGCGGTTGTGGGGAATGGGGAGCAGGCGTTTGATTATTACAAACGCATCAACCCGTCGGCGCGAGAAGCCATTAGTGAGATTCATCGTAGTGAGCCGTATGTGTATGCCCAGATGATTGCGGGTATTGATGCCGCAACCCATGGCGAAGCAAAAAATTCGTGGCTGTCGGGTACGGCCGCCTGGAATTATGTGGCGATTACCCAATGGATTTTGGGTGTGCGGCCAGCTTATGGTGGTTTGGAAGTGGCCCCAGTGGTTCCGGCTGATTGGTCTGGTTTTAAGGTGACTCGATTGTATCAGGGTGTTGCTTTTGAGATTGAAGTTGTACGCGAAGGGGCTGGCAATCGGGTTTCTTTGGTGGTTGATGGCGAGGCGATTGAGGGCAATGTCGTGCCTTTGCCGCAGGATTCCCGTTCTACTGTGAAAGTGAAAGCAATAATTAGCTAATTACTGCCCCCACCCTAACCCTCCCCGAAGGGAGAGGGGATCGACCTGGCTCCCTCTCCCCTTGGGGGAGGGCTGGGGTGGGGGATTATAAGGAAGAAGCCATGAAATACGGTTACTTTGATGATGATAATTGGGAATACGTGGTTACTGATCCGCGTACGCCCGTGACCTGGATAAACTACATCGGCACGTTGAAGTTTGGTGGTTATGTTAACCAGACAGGGGGTATGCTGCTGTGCAAAGGGGATCCGGCGCTGAATCGGATTACAAAATATATCCCGCAACTGCCTGCCTCTGATTTGAAAGGCAGCACGTTGTATCTGCGTTTGCACACGGAAGATGGCTACAAAATCTTTTCCCCGTTTGTGGTGCCGACGCTGGATGAGTACGAAAGTTATGAATGCCGTGTGGGGTTGGGGTATACGAGGATTGTGTCGCAGTTTTATGGGGTGGAAACGGCCGTTACCTTCTTCATCCCCACCGCCGACCAAATTGCCATCCAGGACATCACCATCACCAATAAAACGGGGAAAGACATCACCATCGACGCCATCCCCGTTATCGAATACACCCACCCAGACGCGCTCAAACAGTTCACCAACGCCGACTGGATTCCACAGACCATGACCAGCGAACTGGTTGCCGAAGCAGATGGACGCAAAATCATCATCCAATATCCCTTCATGACCCGTGACTTTAAACTCAATATGCTCACCAGCAGCGAACCCGTCTCCTCCTTTGAGACCGACCGGCGTAACTTCCTGGGCCGCAACGAATTTGGCACCTGGGCGGCGCCGATGGCCTTGCAGCAGCCGGAATTGAGCAACACCGAAGCGATTCGCGGTGACAACATCGGGGCGTTGATGATCCATGTAGGCACATTGGCTGCTGGCGCAGCCAAACGTTTTCAAGTGTTGTTGGGGCAGTACGCCTCTGTGGAAGCAGCCAAACCGATCATCACAAAATACCGGCAAGCAGAGGCCATAGATGCCGCCCTGGCAGAACGCGCCGCCTTTTGGCAAGATTTCTTGCTGGGAATGCAAGTCGATACGCCAGACAAAAACATGAATCGGATGCTCAACGTTTACAATCCGCGCCAGACCTATATCACCAAGAACTGGTCGCGTTATTTGTCGCTCTATCAGTTGGGACTGGGTGCTCGCGGCATCGGTTTCCGCGACTCTTCGCAGGATGTGATGGGCGTGTTGACCTTTGCTCCCGCTGAAGGGCTGGATTTGATCCGCCAACTGCTCCACGTGCAAAAGCGAAATGGCTCGGCCATGCACCAATACAATCCCTTGTCGATGGTCGCCACCATCGGCGAAGCAGGCGAAGATGAGCGCCCCGATTATTACAGCGACGACCACCTCTGGATTGTGCTGGCCGTCACCGCCTATCTCAAAGAAACAGGAGACTTCGAGTTTCTCAAGGAAGAGATACCGTTCTACGAAAAAGACAAAAACGGCAAGCCGCTGGAAACGGGTACGGTGTTTGAGCATCTACGCCGTGCTTTAGAGTTTACCAGCCAGGATGTGGGTCAGCATGGCCTGCCGTTGGCTGGTTTTGCGGATTGGAATGATACAGTGAACTTGCAAAAAGGAGCCGAGTCGCTCTTCACGGCCAACTTATACGGCACGGCTCTGAAAGCCATGATTGAATTGGTGGACTATTTGGGGAAAACGGCGCATCCTGAGTTTGTCGAAGGAGCCGTTTCCGACCATTTCCAAGCCTACTACACCACCATGCAAACCCAGGTCAATCAGGAAGCGTGGGACGGTGACTGGTACGTGCGTTACTTCGACTATGATGGCTCCCCCATAGGCTCCAAGGCAAACACAGAAGGCAAAATCTTTACCAACGGGCAATCCTGGCCCGTTATTTCCGGCTTTGCCTCGCCAGAACGCGCCCGGACTGCCCTTGATTCTGTCTACGAACATCTCAATACTGCCAACGGCATCAAACTCAGCACTCCCGGTTATGATGGCTTTGACCCTAAAAAAGGGGGCGTATCGACCTATCGGCCGGG
>JACSSI010000252.1 GCA_014879345.1 Anaerolineae bacterium
TTTTGGGCGATGGCGTCTATATCAATACCGAGCAAGTTTAACTGCCGCATATGTTCTTGAGCCTCATCTACCCGCGTTGTGAGGCTGGGGGCGATGCTGCCATGTGCCATAAAATCAGGCAGCGTCTCATTTGAAAAGGTGGTTACGGTGTCGGAGCCAATAAGCGCTTCCAGGTAGTAACGTTTTGGATAGGCTGTGCCGCGCGGCGTGGTGCGGCTCCATTTTGGGCGTAATATGCAGCCACCCTGTTTGGCAAGTTTTTCCCAGTCAGACCCGCTAAAGATGTGTTTGCTGTTGTTGTATAGTAATTTGGCAAGAGAAACGGCCGTTTTGCCCAGCAGCTTTGTTTTCCCTTTCTCCAGCAGCAGTGGGTCTACCGCTTCATCAATCGGTGACAAAGAGAATGAAACAACCGAAACCGGCACAAACCGCCAGACACTGTGCGTATCTAAAAAGATTTCAAGCCCCTCCAGATAAGCCTGGGCAGCCTGCTCATACACGGCCACTGAAAAAACATGCGTCAGGTTGACGCTTACACCATCTTTTGTTAAATGCTTCACCGCGTCTATGCCTGCTGGTGTCGCCGGTACTTCCACCATGGCATTGGGACGATTGATAACCGTTTCCAGATGGGTCACTTCAGCCACGGTATTTACGGCATCATGCATTAACGCCGGATTCAACTCTAGGCACACATAACCTTCCAGGCCATCACTCTGCTGATAAACATCATGCATACTATCGGCTGCTATCTGCAAATCCTGGACGATAAGTTCATTGTGGATACGTGGCGCTGGCATGCCTGCCCGCACTTGTTCCCAAATCGCTTTGTCATAGGCGGTTGTGGTCGTCAGAATCGAGTCGAAGTTCGCCGCATTTGCCGTAAAACCTTGTATGCCATCTGCTATGCGTGTGCGTAATTCACCAGATTGAATAAAGGGACGATTGAGGGTGTTTAGCCAGGTAGATTGACCGAGTTCGTGTAGTTGTTGTAATTTGTTCATCTTGACCTCCTACGGGTATTTGGCTGTGGTGCAGGGGAAGACGATTGGTTAAAAGGGGCGGGGAGGAGTTCTGTGTCTTTTTGGATGGCTCGCCTACCCATAATATACAACAGAAACGGCCGTTTGTGACATACTTTAAGATTGTTGTTTTTGGCTCAACGACTTCCTCTGTCTACTCATCGTTACCAGAAGCACACCGGCGATAACGGCCGTTCCCCCCAACAAACCTTGCAGCGACGGCATCACCCCAAACAAAATAAACGACCACATAATCGTAATCACGGGGCTGAGCGTGAGCAAAATGGTGAGGATGCTCAAATCCAAACGGCGCAGTGCCACGTAAAACAGACCCCGGCTGATCACCACATTGAACGTGGCCGTCAGCAACAAAATGAACCACACGTTCCATCCAGTCGGCCAGACCATTTCTCTGCGTCCTACAGAAAAAAGGAACAAAAAGAAGATCGAAGTCACCATCCGAAACAGGAAAAAATTGGTAAATTCAATGTCACTGCCTTGCTTTTTGACGATGGCAGAGTGCAGCGCGTAGGTGAAGCTGGAGCCCAGCACCAACAGCGCCCCCAGCCATACCTGGTTGCCCAGTTCACCCCGCTGAAAACTGATGACAAATACACCGACAATAGCAATTGCCGCCCCGATTTTTTCGCCGCGTACCAGCTTTTCTTTCAGCCACAAAATCCCAAAGCCCAAAGCAAACAAGGTGTTGATGCGGGCAATCATGGAAGCAGTGCCTGGGTCAATATAGGTGACGGCGGCAAAACTGGCAGCAGTAGCAAAGGCAATCAAGAAGCCGATGATCAGAAAGAACCTGGCATTGTCCCAAAAGATGCGCCACTCAATTTTGTGCCGCACAGCCGCAAAAATGGCAATTTCTATTGTGGCGATGCTCATATAAAAGAAAGAGGAGGTGGTGGCTGGCAAATAGGGAATGAGCAAACGCGCGAAGACGTAGTGCAGGCTGTCAACGAGGAGCAAGGTAATCATAACGGCCGTTCCGTTGTTCAAAAAACTGCCGACTGCTGTGGTACTGCTTATCGATTTGCTCATTGCGTGGGGAAGTGTAGAGATAGAGTGAGCAGGTGTCAATAGTGGGTCGCGCCTGCACCCCTTCAAAACTTGACACTGCAACCTGGATATGCTATTATCTTGCTAACTTTTGTATAAAATCAACAAAAGTTAGTGCGTAAACAGCAAAACATACGCGGTTTATCCCTATATTTTGGTTAACTGGCTAAAACTCAACGCTCCCGACTACATCAAAACCAATCGGCATAACAGCGGACGGCACCTATTTTGACGACTCAATTGACACATCCGACTCGATCAGTAGACAAGGTTGAAGCAAATATCCTGGCTTCGATACGCAAATCTGGCCCGTTGTCGCGCGCAGAGTTGGGTGATCTGCTGGGTTATTCACGGGCAAATGTAACGGCCGTTCTCAATCATCTTCTTGCGCTCAATATTTTAGAAGAACGGGAGTTGGGTGAATCGCAGGGTGGGCGGCGGCCACGCATGTATGGCATCAATGGCAGCCTGGGTTATGTCGTAGGCGTCGATATGGGCGCCACCAGCCTGGACCTGGCGCTCGCCGATCTCAATGGCAACATCCTGGAACGGGTTTCCGAACCCTGTGACGTGCGCGAGGAGCCGGAAATCTTGCTCAACCGGGTGGCTGAGTTGATTGAAGAAATGCTGGGGGCGAGAAACGGCCGTTCTGAACAACTGTTAGCCATTGGCATTGGCGTCCCCGGCCCCGTCAAATTCGACGAAGGCGTACTCGTAGCCCCGCCCCTCATGCCTGCATGGGAATCCTTCCCCATCAAAACATTCATGCGCCAACAATTCACCGCCGCCAACGTCGCCATTGACAACGATGTCAACGTCATGGCAATGGGGGAGACGTGTGCTGGTGCAGGCAAAGGCATTGATAATTTCATCTTCCTCAAAATTGGCACAGGCATTGGCGCCGGCATTATCTGCCACGGCGAAATTTACCGGGGGCAAGATGGCGCTGCCGGTGATGTCGGACACATTTGCATTGACTACAACGGCCCCGTTTGCCACTGTGGCAACGTCGGCTGCCTGGAAGCGATGGCGGCCGGGCCAGCCATCGCCGCCCGTGGCCTGGAAGCAGTCCAGTCCGGCAGCAGCGACATGTTAGCCGAGGCATTGGCTGCCAACGAAGGCATCATGACTGCCAAAATAGTAGGCGATGCCGCCAAAGCAGGTGATCTGGCCGCCAACGAAATTGTCAAAAGCAGCGGACGTATGGTCGGCGGCATGTTGGCTGGGCTGGTCAACTTCTTCAACCCGCAAATGATTCTGATTGGCGGCAGTGTCAGCCACATTGGCATTCGCTATTTATCCGCCATTCGTCAAGCCGTTTTAAGGCGTTCAACAGCCCTTTCTACAAGACATTTACGCATAGAGTTTTCCCCACTAGGTAAAGACGCTGGTGTCATTGGCGCGATTTGGTTAGCGCTTGATCACGTTTTTACTATCGAAAATTGAAGATAAATACCCTATCGTACCGGAGGTGATGACCCAACATATAAAAGCACCATCAAAAATCCCGCTCATTCTTTTGCATAAGGTTTTCATAACACGTGTTCCCACGTAAGGAGAAGAAAATGTCTAAAAAAGTATTCCTGTTTTCCCTTTTATTTGTATTTGTTCTGGCGCTGGCTGCCTGTGGCGGCGCGGAACAAGCCGCAGACGAGCCATTTACCATCGGTGTTTCCAACGGGTTTGTCAGCAGTGAATGGCGTACCCAAATGTTGGCAGATATGGAAGCCGTCAACAAAGAGTTCATGGACCAAGGTTTAACCGCTGAACTCATCATTGAAAGCGCCGACACAGATGTGCAAGGCCAGACACAGCAGATTCAGAATTTGATTAACCGGGGCGCCGATGCCATTATTATTAACCCCAATGATCAGTCGGCACTCAATCCCATCATTAAAGAAGCAACGGATCAAGGCATTTACGTGATTGCCGTTGACCAGGAAATCTCGGCTCCAGGTGCTTACAATGTGGTTATCGACCAGACAGAATGGGCACGCATTAGCGCCAAATGGCTGGCTGAACAACTGGGCGGCACAGGAGACGTGGTCTTGATCGAAGGTTTTGTGGGGCATCCCGCCAATGAAGCGCGTATGGCTGGCGTGGAAGAAGTTTTTGCCGACTATCCGGGCATTAACGTTGTCGGGCGTGAAACGGGTTCATGGGATCAGGCCACTGGACAACAGGTGATGTCTGATTTCATCGCTTCGCTGACCAACATTGATGGCATGTGGACACAAGATGGCATGGCGCAAGGCGCTCTGCAAGCTGTGGTCACCGCCAATCCCGCTGAATGGCCGGTGATGGTGGGTGAGGCTCGCGGCGGCTATCTCAAGCTGTGGAACGAGGTTCAACAAACAATTGATCCCAATTTCAATACCATTGGTGTGGTGAATCCTCCGGGCATCGGCGCCAGCGGTCTGCGGGTGGCGATGGAATTGTTGCAGGGTAAAGAGGTGGATGAATCACAGTTGTCCGGCGCTTTTGGCAATACGCTCTATGTGCCGATTCCGGGACAAGTGACGGCCGATAATTTCATGGCTGAGTACGAGAAAGTTAAGGATTTGCCAGATGGCTTTGTGCTTGATGGTTTCATCACGCAAGAAGAAGCGGCGGCGTTCATGAAGTAAGACGTTTTTAGGTGACAGTCACCATCAAGGTGACTGTCACCTCATTGGAACGGCACTTATGGCAACTACAAACGTCTCGCTTTCTGCGCAGCACATCGTCAAACGCTATGGTGGCGTGTTGGCTTTGGCCGATGGCAATCTTGAAGTGCAATCGGGCGAAGTGGTGGCGCTGCTGGGCGCAAATGGCAGTGGCAAAAGCACGCTAAGTAAGGTGATTACCGGCTTAGTGGCGCCCAATGAAGGCACGCTGCTGCTGGATGGAGAACCGATGCAGTTTGCCTCACCTCAAGCCGCGCAAAAACTGGGCATAACGGCCGTTTACCAGGAACTGTCTCTCATCCCCGATATGACCGTGGCAGACAACATCTGGCTAGGGCATCAGCCGATGAAGTGGGGCGTCACCGTCGATAAAAAAGCGGTGCGTGCCAAAACCCAGACGCTGCTCGACCTGTTTGCGGGTACGGTGCAAGCCTCTTTGCAGCCAGACGAACCTGTCTCCGCCTTGCCACCAGACGAGCGACAGATTGTAGAAATTCTCAAAGCGCTGAGCCTTGATCCGCGCTTGATTATCCTGGATGAAGCCACCGCCAGTTTGGACAGCCAGCAAGTCGGGCGTTTGTTTGAGTTGGTGGCTGGCTGGAAGGAACAAGGCAAGGCGATCATTATTGTTTCTCATCGTATGGATGAGATTTTTCGGGTGGCGGATCGGGCGATGGTGCTGCGCAACGGCCGTTCCGTAGGCACAGCTATCATCAGCGAGACCAATGAGACAGAACTGGTAAACATGATGGTGGGGGAAGAAACGGCCGTTCCCCGCCAACTAGTCCACGATCCCGTACCCGCTGATGCTGCCTCCCGTTTACAGTTAACCAACATCCATTCCGATGTGCTGCAAGGTGTCAGCCTGGCAGTGCGTGATGGCGAACTGCTGGGCATTGGCGGCTTGCAAGGGCAGGGGCAGTCTGACCTGCTGCGTGTTATTTTTGGGGATATTCCCTTCACCGGCGAGATGACTTTGTCGGGGCAAACCGTTCATTTCAAACACCCGCGCCAGGCCATGCAGCAAAACGTAGCGCTTGTTCCTGGAGATCGCGGCAGCGAAGGGCTGCTGCTCATTCGCTCCATCCTGGAAAATTTCCAACTGCCCAACTGGCAGGGTTACGGCTTTCCTTTAAAAACAAAGGCCGCTCGCGCCGATGCCAGCCGTATGGGCGAAGAGTTGAGCCTCGTTTATGCCAACTTAGACGCCCCCGTCAGCAGTCTCAGCGGCGGCAATGCGCAGAAAGTGGTCATCGGCAAATGGCTGCTGCGTGAGCCTAAATTA
Source organism: Anaerolineae bacterium (assembly GCA_014879345.1). GTDB lineage: Bacteria > Chloroflexota > Anaerolineae > Promineifilales > Promineifilaceae. The sequence goes on from JACSSI010000252.1 coordinate 6,042, forward strand.
CTCCTGCTCAACGACCCCACCAAAGGGGTAGACGTGCAAACCAAGCGGGAGTTTTACAATTTACTGGCCGATTTGCGGAAAGAAGGCACGGCCATCTTGTTTTACAGCAGTGACGACGAAGAATTATTGGGCTTGTGCGACCGTGTTTTGGTGATGCTTGATGGTCGCATTAGTGCCGAATTAAGTGGGGATTCTCTCACTCACGCACAATTGGTTTCTGCCAGCATGACGACAAGCCATCTAGTGGCTCAGGAGGCAGCATGAGTGAACGCTTGAAGCTCAGATACGTCTCCTTGCGCTATCCGTTCTTGTTTGCACTCATTTTGCTGATTGTGGCGGTGCTGCTCAACTTTGCCCTCCAGCCGAACTTGTTCCAAACGCGGGTGCTGAATGGCAACATGCGTACTTTTCTGCCCCTGATGATTTTGGCAGTAGGGCAGACGGTTGTGATTATTGGAGGTGGCATTGACTTGTCGGTGGGCGCGATAGTTTCATTGGTAACGGCCGTTCTTGTGACCCAAATGACGCCCGATGCTTCACCCACCCACATCCTGCTCGTGATTTTGCTGGCTTGTGGCGTGGGCATGGCGGCGGGAGCGCTCAACGGTTTTTGTGTGTCCCGGCTGCGTCTGCCGCCCATCGTCACCACTTACGCCACCGCCTTTATATTTTCTGGCCTGGCATTGTGGATTTTGCCCCGGCCGGGCGGCAGTATGCCCGAAGCCTTTGCCGAATGGTATCGTCGCGCCACCCCCTTGGGTATTCCACTGGGCATCTGGGTAGGCGTAGTGCTGGTTCTGCTCTGGTATTTCTTCCGAGGCACGAAATATGGCAGCAATTTGTTTGCAGTGGGGGGAAAAGCAGAGGCGGCTTATGCAACGGCCGTTCCCGTCACCCTCACCATTTTC
>JACSSI010000253.1 GCA_014879345.1 Anaerolineae bacterium
GGCCATTATGTCAGTTTATAAAATCCCTCGCTTACTCACGTATAACGACAAAGATTTCAAATCATTTTCGCATATTTCTGCTATTCATCCGCAAGATATTGGCGTTTAACTTTTGCCAGATACAAACGTCCAAAGACCAAAATACCTTCGCGTCCCTGATGGAAGCTACCAAGATCTGCTCGCTAGGCCAGATTACGCAGGCGATGTACGAGGTGGGCGGACAGTATCGGCGCAATATGTAGGGAGATAGAGATAGAGGAAAACGGCCGTTTCCCAATCCCGTGCTGACTATCATGCAGAAGATGGGGCGTAACGGCCGTTGTTTATGCTATACTTTCTTCATTAAACTACTGGAAAGGTTGACCTATGCATCCATTGCTTGAACGCATTACGATTGACCCCAATATTTGTTTTGGTAAACCAACCATTCGTGGCACACGCATTTGGGTCTCTTTGATTTTAGACTTTCTGGCAAGTGGCATGACAATTGATGAAATTCTGACAGAGTATCCACATCTGAAAATGGATGATATTCTGGCGGCAATTGCTTATGGCGCAGAAATGTCTCGTGAACGTTTCGTAGAAATCCCTATGGTCTAAACGGCATGAAATTCAAATTAGACGAGAATTTCGGCCTACGCACGCAATCTATTTTTATATCTTCCGGTCATGATGTAGAAACAGTGCTAGACGAGTCACTAGGCGGTGCGCCGGATCAACAACTTTTTCAAGTATGTCAGAATGAAAGGCGTTGCCTCGTTACCCTCGATTTGGATTTCGCAAATGTACTTCGATTCTCTCCCGTAGATACAGCCGGAATTGCTGTGATTCGCACACCCAAAAACCCCAGCCTGCTCATATTAGAACAACTGGTACAACAATTACTCCAGGCGCTTAAAGAGATGCCAATTGATGGCAAACTTTGGATAGTAGAAGTTGGCCGAATTCGCATTCACCAATCAGAGGATAATTAACGACAGCCAGGGGCCCATGATGTGGTGTTGGCAACGGCCGTTGCCTCTTGATATTGCAGATACAAATCGGCTAGAATAACGCGAACAAACGAACAACGACCAAGTCCCAAGTTTCACAACTAAAACAAATATTTTGTTATGTCAATTAAATAGAATACTTAACGGTGCTGGTGCAGCGAATTTAAGCAAGTCGCTAATCCTTATTGGAGGTTGCTTTGCAAACAGAAAATAGTTTTCGCAACAATATCGGTGGCTGTTTTCAGACCATGTTTTTTTTCCTTATTTTCTTACTGGTGGGCGCCGGTTTATCGTGGTGGGGCTGGACAATTTTGCAAAATGCCCGCGCCAGCGCCGATTGGCCCAGCGTGGAAGGACGCGTGACAAGCTCTCTTGTAGATTATTCGACAGATTCAGATGGGGGCGACTCTTATTCGCCTAAAGTCACTTATGTTTATGTTGCAAACGACCTTTCTTACGAAAGCCGGACTATTAAGTTTGGCGAGAATAGTTATGGCAGTGAAAGAAAGGCGCAAGAAATCACAAGTCGCTATCCTGAAGGGCAGGCAGTCACTGTTTTTTACGATCCGGCAAATCCCGATAAAGCGGTGCTGGAGCCGGGCGTTAGTAGTGGCAGTTACATTGTTCTGGGTATTGGGGCGTTGTTTGTGTTGATTGCCCTGTTTGTGCCTATATTTATATTCATTCGATTTGTTTTGAACAAAAACAACTGAGCAAACGGCCGTTGCCTAAACCAACGCACTCTCCGTCCCCGAATCCCGCACAAAAACGCACGTTGTGCCAGTCGCCGACACTAACTCACGCATTAGCGCCACATCGACCCGCATTTGCAAACCAAACATATTCAAATCCGCATCAGGAGCTGAGGCCAAAAACGCATTATAATCACCAACCCCCACCACAATCTGCGTCCCCTTCGGCATCCGACCCAAATCCATAAGCTGCGCCAAATAAGCCTCCGCACTTTCCTTGTCCGCCTCGTCTGCCACCACCGTAATCAAGTTAATCGTTCCCTGCCAATTACGTGCCAACTGGTAGGCAAGCAGCAGCGTCAAATCCAGATTGGGTAAACGAAGCCCCACCTGCCAGTTTGGGCTTTGTTCCCGCAGCCACACATTGATGATCTGCTCCCGTCCCAAACCTGCCTTGGGATTATCCGCATACAACAGCATCCCGATTTCATTTTGGCTGGCGTGGTTGAGCAAATATTGCAGCGACTCGTTCTCGCTGTCTGGCTGCAAGGAATAAAAAAACGTGTTAGGTCGGAAAAACGTACTGGTAGACACTTCCATGGCTGTACGCAATGTTTGCTTGAAATTGCTGGTTTCCAATAAAGCTACCCGCGCAAAGATGCCATCATTGGCAAAAGCCGTTTCATAATTGCGCAGACTTTCAATCTCAGCCCGATTTTCTTCCTGGTAGCAGCCATAGATGTGCAGAGAGCCGTTTGGCTTGGTGATGGCTTCCAGAAAGCGATAGTTATAACGTAGCGCCACTGCCGATTCGACCGGCACAAGCAAACTCGGTTTCCAGGCTCTGTCCTGACCAGTTGGCATTTTTAAGACGCGCTTGGCCGCCCACTCTGCCATCGTCACAAACATACCGCTGCGCACATCCGTCCAGGGAGAGGTCAGGCGTTGCAGCGACAGGTATTCATACAATACAAAAATAACGATAATCGAGATGATGCTAAATACCGGATTGATCAGGAACATGACAAACAATGCCCCCACAAAACCTATCAGGGGTATCAAACGCGGAATTTGGAAAAGGGGACGAAAACTGGTGAGTTTTAAGGATTGTTCCAGCACCACTTCACCATTGAGTATGGCATAGGTGATGAGGAAGAACATGGTCATCAGGGGCGCAATCTGGTTAAGCCCATCTCCAGCCAGACCAAACAACAAGGTGCCTATGCCGATAGCGCCCGTCAGGTACATGGCCTGACGCGGCTCCCCTTTTTCGGTTTCTTGCGCCAAAATTTTACCAAAAGGCACCACTTTATGCGCCGCCATCGCTTGCAGCACACGCGGCGCACCGACGAGGGAGTTGAGCGCGGCGGAAAAGGTGGCGGCGAGGATGCCAGCCTGCACCGCCCAGCCCCAGGCCGCTTTATCAACCATGATGGTGTAGTTGGTTTGCAGTTCTTCCGGCGCAGCCACGCGCGACGCCCAGTAAGCCAATGACAGGTAGACGATGAAGCTGAGGATAACGGCCGTCATTGTGCCAGATGGTATGCTTTTTCGCGGACTTTTTAACGTGCCAGACAGGTTCACCCCGGCCAAAATGCCCGTCACCGCCGGGAAAAACACGGCGAATACCGTCCAGAAATTACCATCTGGAAATGTGCCAAACAACTGGGGTGTGTATACAGCACCCGGATGCCCAAACCGTGCCGTTGCTCCCAACAAAATAGAAAACAGCGAAAAGGAAATGATAAACAAGATGGGATAGCGGATTTGTGCTGCCAGGCCGACACTGATAAAGGCAATTAAAAAACAAACCGCATACGCCACCAACACCACCAGCGCCTGCGCGTGCGTGGGGAAGATTGACAGCCAGCCTTCACTGAACGCGAAGATATAAAACGCCACCGAGATAGCCTGCGCCAAATAGAATGGCACATTCACGCTGCCGCCCACTTCCAATCCTAACGATTGTGAGATGATGGAGAAAGAGCCGCCAGCGCCAACCCTGATGTTGGTGGCGATGGTGGAAATGGAAAGGCCGGTGCAGATGGTGATAAGATTTGCCAGCCCAATGATGAGCCAGGCGCCAATCAACCCTGCTTCCCCCACAACCCAGCCAGTACGCAAATACATGACTGCGCCCAGAATGGTCAACAAAGTAGGTAAGAAAACACCCTCAAAGGTGCCGAATTTTTTCACTTCATTGCTGTCTGAGTTTTTGGAAAAGCGTGCTGCACGCATGTTCAATCTCCTGTTGTACACTGCGGTTTGTGGCTGTATGGCCTGGCAACGGCCGTTTCCGCCCAAGTAGAAAGCCTCACTCAAGCATAGCCTGTTTTTCAGTTCATCTCAAACCAAAAAGAGTTGGCAGAACAAGTATCGCCACAAAGGGGCTGTCCACGAGAATTTGTGATTGACTCGGCCAGTTAAAACTGGTTTACTCCGTCATTCCCGGCCACTCATCGAGCCAATAGTCATCAGCAACGGCCGTTTTGAAGGCAGCCAAACTCTCCGGTGACGAATCAATGCGCCAATCTGTCTCTTTACTGATGTGGAACCAGATGACACCCCGAATTTGCGGGTAATCTGCCTGCATCGTTTCATACGCGTCGATAATCCAGGCTGCCTTGTCACCGCCATCTTCAGTTGAAGCGTATTCACCGATAATGATCGGTTTGCCGGGGTTGATAGCTTGCAGTTCGGCATAACTACTGCCAAAAATCTCGTCAAAACTGGTCCACGTGCTGTCAAAAGTTTGCCCGTATGAGGATGTTCCCCAATTGTAGCCATCAAAACAGAGCCAATCGACATAGTCATCGCCGGGGTAGTAATTGACAGCTTCATTCCAGCCGCCAGCCGTGCTGCCGTAACTGCCAGCCATATTGGCAAACGGCGCATTAGGACACCACACCCACAGCACATTATCCGCCCCCGCCGCGCTGATAGCGTCGTGGATATACCGGTAAGCGGCGACATATCGTTCTGGGCCGTCTGGCAGTGCCGCGTCGCCAAAGCCAGCCAGCGTGCCGCCGCCATTGTTCGCCCCTGCCCAGGGATACCAATTCCCGTTCATTTCATGCCCCCAGCGCAGAAAAATGGGCTTCTCAAACGCAGCCAACCGTTCACCCCATTGTTGCAGGTGGTCGTCGTATTCCCCTTCCAGGATGAGGTCTAACGGCCGTTCTGCATACGCCGGATCGGGTGTCCCCTTATATTCCCAGGTGATAAAGGCAATGCGGCCAGCACGAGCTAACGATGCGGCCGTCCCCGCCACAAACGGTGTGCGGAAATCAATATAACTGGCAGAGATGGCAACCGCCTTGCCAATCTCGTCATACAAGCCCACACTGGGGACTGGCTGTCCATAAAACGTACCCAAATAAGCGCCGGGAAGTGCTTCATAGGGCAAGGGAGTGGCCGTGGGTGTGCTGGTTGGGGGAACGGCCGTTGCGGTTGGCAGCGGTGTCGGTGTAGACGGTGGAGTCTGTGTGCCAGTACAAGCCGTCAACCAAAACAAAAAGAGTACGAGGGAAAGAAGTCTCAACAAATACATTATGCAATTCCTGTCGTTAAAGTTGGGGCAGCAAACGAAGAACCACCCAGATATTGAGCATCAACATGAACAAACCCAGCCCCACGGGCAGACTGTATTTAAGCCAGAGCCAACGCCGGTAAAACGGCCGCAGCCAAAAGCCCAGGCCCACCGCCACGCCCACACTAATCGGCAGCAGCGCCGGAAACAGGTAGCGCCCCTGATGCTGCACAAACGTGAAATTGTAGACCACATGCACGGCCAGCGTTAGCAAAAATGTGCCAAACAACACCAGAATGGCGGCAAGCGGCGGCTGTGTCTGGTTCCACCACACAAACAAGGCGATCATGAGACCCACAACCCAAAGCAGGGTAAGCAGCCACAGAACAGGATAAAAACGGCCGTCCATGGGATGCGTCATCCAGCCAAACTGTCCCCAAAAGCTGTTAAACGTTGTCCTCACAAACGCCTGCAAGACGGCAGGCAGCTCCATGCTGGCAATCCATTCAGCCGTGCGCGGCTGGCCGACCACAACCCTGTCATGAGCCGCCTTGCCCAACACATCCAGACCGCCGTAAACCATCATGTTGCGCCCCCACCATAACAAACCCAGCGCAAATGCCGGCAGCGCCACCATCAATCCAGCCACAACAAAGTCACGCCACTGCCCCCAAAATCGCCATAACACCGTCAATGCGACCACCAGTGCCAATGGATAAACGGTGCCTTTGGTGATGAAGCCGCAGCCGAGCAAGATACCCAGTAAAATCAAGCCTCTTGTCGTGAAAGATTGAAGATTGAAGATTGAGGATTGAGGACTCACAGCTTTTAATCTTTTTTCTGCAATCTTTGATTTTTCTTCAAACTGTATCCAGCGCACCAACACCACCAAAACCGCCGCAATGATCAACTCGGCCAGGGCGTCGTTGTTGGCGGAGGCCATGATGGCGAGGTGTTGTGGCAGGAATGCGGTGAAAACGGCCGTTGTCAAGGCCAGCCATATTTGCCCAGGAAACAGTTCCCAGGCCAGCACATAGGCCAACACCACCACGCCCGCCCCCAGCACCAAAGACAGCAAACGCATCGCCGTCAGCGACCCACTGGTTGCTAAAAACAGTGGTGTTTGCAACAGGTAGTACAAGGGCGGCTGCCAATCCTCATAAGACATTGGCACCAGCGAGATTTCAGGCGGAAAAGCGGGTTGGGAAAAGACAACTTGCCCGATGAATACCTGATCGTAATCGCCGGGTTCTATGATGGGCAAACGGCCGTTTGCCAACTGCCGCACCACGTTATAATGAGCCGGTTCGTCAGGGGTTTGCCAGGCAGGCGTTCGGGTGGCATACAAACCACCTACGACAAAATAAACAAGCAAAATGATGAGCAGCAATCCATGTTTACGCATGGCGTGATCATAACCGATTTTGATAGCAGGGCGAAAATCAGTTGACAATCATAGCCAAAAAATAAACCTCCCGAAGGTTTGAAACTTCCGGGAGGTTTATTGATGTATTTATTTGTGTGCAAGATAACCCGGACTAGACTACTTCTCCCTCATCCACCACCTCAGCACGTAAACTGCCTGGCAGCGTTACGGTGAAATGAGCTCCGCCTTCTGGCCGGTTGACGACTTGTATATCGCCACCATGTGCCACAGCAATCACCTTCACAGCCGATAGACCCAACCCGCTGCCTGGCTGCCCTTTGGCATCGTTTCCACGGAAATACTTCTCAAA
>JACSSI010000254.1 GCA_014879345.1 Anaerolineae bacterium
TTCTTAGGGAAGACAGGGAAGCTTTTTACGCCTCAAACGAACTCGAACGTTGCATTATTCTTCCCATCATAGACCCCTTACCCTATTTTCAAAAGTACGACATTCTGTCATGATAAAAGACAAATTCGTACAAAAAATTTTTTTCTTCACTATTCACAGGAGGATGTTGATATGAAGATAGATCGATCCCGTTTGTTAATTAGTTTTATTGCTGTTCTGATTTTTACCTTAGCTTTGGCTGCCTGTGGTGGTGGTGAAGAGCCTACGCCGACTCCAGAACCACCTCCGCCAACAGCAGAACCCACAGAAGCGCCACCACCAACTGAGGAACCTGAACCAACAGAAGTCCCAACAGAAGAACCTGCACCAGCCCCTGATTTCCAGGAATTTTCCAGTGATGAAGCTGGTTTGACGATGGGGTATCCTACAGATTGGGTGTCCGACACCAGCATGTCTGATTTCCTGGTTTTTGCTTCCAGCCAAGAGGCTATTGAGGCTGAGGAGCCGGGTGCAACAGATGGTGTTGTGCTGCTATTGCATGGGACAGCCGCAGATTTTGGTACAGATGATCCAGTTGAGGCATTGGAAGCGTTTATTCCTGAGATGGATTTAGAGGGTGAAGGTGTGCGGGGAGAGGTAACGGAGACGACCATCAATGGCAATCCCGGAGCCATCGCCATCGTCGATGGTGAAAGTGAAAGTGGCGTTCCCCTAACTGCCTATTTAACTCTCGTGATTGATGGTGATTGGGCCGCCATTTTTGTCGGAACCACCCCCACCGATATGGAAGCCAAATATCTCGATACCTTCGCCGCTATGGCTAACACACTTGAACTGCGTGAACCCATCATGGCTGAGGGTATGGCTGAAACAGATGTTACCCTGGGCGACTTGGAAGCCAAGGATTTCTTGCTCTATGGCGATGTTATGAACGCCAATCTCGATAAAGATGGCTCTGATGCCTGGGAATTCATTGGTCTCGAAGGTGAAGTTATCGATATCGTGGTTGAGCCGACAGGTGATAACTTTGATATCATCGTTGACCTTCGTGATGATACCGGCACTTCTGTGCTTGACGCGCCAGTGGATGTTACCTTTGGCAAAGAGGAACTCATTGCCTTTGAAATTCCAGCCAATGGTACCTATTTCATTGTTGTTGAAAGCTACGATGGTACAACTGGAGAGTACACCTTAACGTTGGCAGAGTCTGGGAAGTTACCTGTTGCCGAAGAAATTGAGGAAGAGGACTTCAGTGCGTCTAGCGATGCTATTACGATTGCCCCGGGCAGTGCCATTGAATACAGCACTTATTATGCCAGCTCTACCGCGGGTGATGAAGCGGCAACTTTCACTTTCATTGGTAAAGCAGGTGAGTTTGCTGACGTATCTGTAGCTCCGGTTACAGAAGAATTTGATGTTGTTGTCGATTTGTTGGCTCCCTCTGGCAGTTCTCTGCTTGATGCACCGGTCGATAATTCTTACGATGCCGAGTATATCCGCATTTTGCGTATGCCAGAAGATGGTGAATATACTGTGGTCGTTAGCAGTTATGATGGTACGGCTGGTGATTTTGAGTTACTGGTTGAAGAATCTTACCTCAGTAAGCCTGCGTCTTTTATCTTTGCCAGCGGCTCTATTGATGACGCGGAAGAAACGCATGACTTCCCCTTCTATACTTTTGCCGATGAATTGGTCGTCGTTCAGGTTGATCCAGATATCGACCTGGATGCGGTTGTTCAAGTCTGGAATGATGATACAGAGGAGATGATTCAAGAAGAGGATGCCTCGACTGGTTTTGAAGAAATTATTTTTGTGGCACCAGAAGATGGCAATTATTCTTTCCGTGTGCTTGGTTATGAAGGGGCAACTGGCACCTATGACATCAATCTGATTGGTTCTGAGTTTGTTTACTTTGAATTGGCGGTTGGTGATTTGGTAAACGGCCGTTTTGGAGATAATAACCTGTTTGAATATTATATCGGCGGCAGTGCTGGCGACACCGTTTCATTCACAGCCAAAACAGATGATGATATCGATCTTGTTCTAAAACTGGTAGACTTTGATGATAATGTCCTGGTCGAAGCGGATGCCGGATTCACGGGCGAGCAAGAGACAATGAGCTACACTTTTACAGAGGATGATCTCTTCATTCTTCAAATCAGTAATTTCACTGAAACTGGTTCTGGCGAATTTGTTCTCTCGGTTGACTAGGCGTTAGCATTGCTCAATTAAAAGCCGCTGCCCATTTGGACAGCGGCTTTTTTATTTGTCTAAAACGCATCCTCTCCGCGCGAAATGGGTTATAACGCCTTGGCAACGTTAAATCTGGGTATTTGTGTGACAGTCACTATAGAAGTGGCAAAACAACCGAGGAGTGTGGCATGAAATTTGAGAATCGGCGCGTCGTGATTACGGGGATGGGGACGCTTAATCCATTGGGCAATGATGTGGCTGCCACCTGGGATGGTATTGCGGCTGGCAAAAGCGGTGTTGGCTCCATCACCCATTTTGATGCCAGCGACTACAAGACCCAAATTGCCGCCGAGGTTAAGGGGTTTGACGCAACGGCCGTTTTCGGGCGCAAAGAAGCACGACGGATGGATCGGGTGACACAGCTTGCACTCGCCGCCGCCACTGACGCGCTGGCCGATTCACAACTCGCCATCACTGCAGAAAACAGCCCCCGCATTGGCGTGATCGTAGGCAGCGGCATGGGCTTGATGCAGCCCACCCTGGAAGCGCTTACCACCTTTAATGAACGCGGCCCTTATCGCGTCAGTCCCTTTTATGTGCCGATGATGCTGCCGGACACACCCGCCGCCATGATTTCCATCACCCACAATTTGCGCGGCCCTAATTTAGCCGTCTACACAGCTTGCGCCTCAGGCAATAACGCGCTGGGCGAAGCGGCCGTCGCCATTCAACGCGGTACCGCTGATGTGATGCTGGCTGGCGGCGCAGAAGCGTGTATTCTGCCGCTGACGCTGGCCGGTTTTGGCGTAATGGGCGCTATTTCTACCCGTAACGAGACGCCAGAAAAAGCATCACGGCCGTTTGATCAAACAAGAGATGGCTTTGTCATTGGCGAAGGGGCAGCCATTCTGGTTTTGGAGGCACTCGACCATGCATTGCAGCGCAACGCCCACATTTACGGCGAGTTGACAGGGTATAGTACAAGCGCCGATGCCTTCCACATCTCGATGCCGGCCGAAAATGGCAGCGGCGCCATCCAGTCGATGCACATGGCGCTGGCAGATGCCGGTCTCACCACGACGGATATTGATGCCATCAACGCCCACGGCACATCTACGCCGCTCAACGACAAGACAGAAACGATTGCGATTAAGGCTGTTTTTGGGGAACGAGCAACGGCGATACCCACCAGTTCAACAAAGTCAATGCACGGCCATTTGTTGGGGGCGACGGGAGCGCTGGAGGCAATTTTATGTCTCAAAACGATTGAAACGGGTTGGATGCCACCAACGATCAATTATGAAACGCCAGACCCTGAGTGTGATTTAGATGTGGTGGCGAATGTGGGGCGGGAAACGGCCGTTACTCACATCATGTCCAATACGTTTGGCTTTGGCGGACACAATGCCACGCTGATATTCAGTAAGTACCAGTGAACAGTGGACAGTGGACAGTGAACAGACTACTGCTCACTCGACTTCAATTCGCCAATACGTACCAGCTTTTTCCCCAAGTCATCGGCGGTGGCGTTCATGCCTTCTTCTACTCGTGGATAGGCCATCCAGGCAAGAGAAAAACCGAATATAAAGCCCGTCAACGTACGAAACAGAGGGGTCGATTCGCGCAAGGGAAAGATGGTGTTGAAAAATGAAAGCGCGTCAGCGGCCGTGCCATATTGGCTAAACAACTGCGAAAAACCATCCAACGCAATGGGCCCCATGCCAAACAACAAAAAAGCCCAAACCGGCAATGGCTTGAAGTTGATCCGGTTACGCAGCAGGGCATAGATCAAGCCAAAGATAAATATCGCGCCATAAATGGCAATATCACGTTCACACAGTGCCATTTTGTACCCCATCTCGGCATTACCCAGAAATTTACGCGCCGGAACTAAAAAAGTCATCCATTGCGCCGGGTCGGCAGAAGCAGAAACAAACTCGGGAATCTCTGGCATATAGGCTTCGATAGGAGTGAGCGTTGTGCCAGCCAATTCACGGGGATAGGCATATTGTTCTCCATACAGGAAGAATGAACGGGAGGCCATCTGGTGACACATGGGGCCGTAAAGTGTGTAGATGGCTTTTGCTGGCCCAGTCGCCCCCACATACATCAAAGTTGGCGCCACAAGCATGGGCAGCAAAACGTAGATACCTACGCCAATATTAAAAACGGCTAACCAATGACGCGCAATGCCGTAAATGATTTTGTCGATGAAAATAACGAGCGTTCGTGTTTTGCCGGTAACAGGTTGTTTTGGCGCAGGTGTTGTCATGCAGAAAATCCTTCAAAAATAGTCTACAACAAAAAACCTGACAGGTTTACAAAAAGAACTTAAGTTCAAGTTTATTTTGCATTGCAAAACCTACTTTTTGACAAAATCATGTCATAAACCTGTCAGGTTTTGCTTATTTCAAACTGTGGTTAGTATACTCAATCTTGGGGTATTGTGTTAGACAGGTATGTTTCGATTTGCTCTTCTGCGAGCAGGCCACGATGAACGGCCGTTATCACCCCATCCCCATCCACAAAATAAGTCGTAGGAAAGTTGAACACATTATAAAGCTCAGAAACAGCGCCTTTTTGGTCAACCAGCGTCGTTAAGGACAAATCCAACTCTTCCACAAAACGAGCAACCTCATCCGGCGTTTGTTGGTCATTGATGGCCAATATGACCAGGCCATCTTCCTGATGCGCCTCTTGCGCCGCTTGCAAAGCTGGCATTTCCAGGCGACAGGGCGCACACCACGTCGCCCAAAAGTTGATGAGCACAGGCTGCCCCCGAAAATCTTCTAAACTAACCGTATTGCCTGCTAAATCTTGCAAATAGAAATTTCGCGCCGTGTCGCCCACTTCCAATAAAATATCGCTGTCCGGCGACAATTGGGCCACTTTGGCCTCACCAGAACTTGCTGGAATTTGTTGAAGCACGGAATCATCCTGCTTGAACAGGCCGCTGCCAAAAATGAGCAGTGCCGCCGCCAGACCCAGTAAAATGGCACCACCAAGAAAGAGGATGGGAGAACGGCCGTTGCCACCCTTCTGTTCTGCTGAATCCGATTGTTCCGTCATCATAAACTCTCCAAAAAAAGCGGGGATTAGGAGATCACAGGATAAAACAATCCGCCAATCTCCTAATCCCCGCTAAAAGTAGGACAACCTCTGGGAAGCTTCATAATAGTATCGAGGCATTCCTCAAATCTCCCGGAGGTTCCTTTCTTACTGCGAGAACAAGCCTATCAACCTTTCTTCTTGCACAGCCAACCATTCCGCTAATTCTGGGGGAATAATATTGTTGAAATAAGACAACTGCCCTTGTAACATCAACATGCCCATGACCACAAACAAACCGCCGCTGATCAATTGCGTCGAGTGCAAATGGACAACCGTTTTCTTCTCTTCAGAACTGGTAAACGTCCACAACGCAGCCCCAGCCACAGCCAGTATCAACAAACCAATTTGCAGGGGAATCGTAAACTCATATCCAGCAAAATAGGTGATGTTACGGAACGCATATTCTGTAGCGGCAACTGCAATCTGCCAGATTGCCAACGCCCAAATCAACGCAACCATAAACACATGTGTATTCCAATCCCACCCTTTGCCCTTCAGCGCACGCCAGAACAAACTTTTGCGGCTCATCCGACCAAAAAACACGGAAACAATAAGCAGTGGCAGACCTAAACCAATCGTGTAAATAAAGAGCAGCATCATACCGCGCCATACCGACGTGGTTTGTGCGGCCAATGTCAACACTGCGCCCAAAATCGGCCCGACACAACTCGACCAACCGACAGCAAACGTCAGGCCAAATAAGTAGGAACCGCCAGCCGTCGCACTATATTGCCGCCCCGCTGTATCACTTACGCCGCCAAAACCCAGGCCCAAGATGCTCATCACCCCAAAAACCAGGATGATTGAGCCGCCTACCAGCAGCAAAAGCTGCTGACTTTGTAACAAAACCCGCCCAACCGCAAAGCCCACAGCCCCCAAGATGCTAAACGTCGTCGCCAACCCCAAAATAAAGGCCATCGTATTGGCAGCAATGCGCGAACGTTCACTCTGAAAGGCAAAGGCAAAATAAGCAGTTAAAACGGGTAGTGTACAAGGGGATAAAAAACTGAGTACCCCACCTAAGAAAGCCAAAATAGCCAATACGATAAATGGCTGCGTTTGAATGCCAAATGAAAATTGGTCTTCTGTAGTAGTCTGGTTCACTGAACCGAGAATCAAAAATGCAAGCAGCAAGATGACTGAAATGATAAGCAGCCATTTGCCAGTTGAAAGTGAACGTAACCGTTCTGAAATTGTTGGCGAATCAAGAGTTGACATAATTACCTTGTAAAACGGAGCAATTCCCGCCCCTTTTTCCCTTTGTATCTTTTAGACAACCCATGTCAAAGCTGTCTTACGCCAAGTATCCGCGCTAAACATTAAAAAAGTGTAAAGTTCTCTAAGATTCTGATTCTTCTTCATGATTCTGTAAGATTTGCTGCATGAGCTGCAAATCCTGCTTCAAATTCCGTTGGCGCACAATCAATGTCACAATATAAACCATCACAATCAACCACATGACAAAGTAACCGAGCATTAAGTAGCCATTGAATTGGTTGGCAACATCAGAAGCGGATTGTAGAACGGCCGTTACCATCACAGGACTCATTAGTTTTCTCCTTGTAAACGAGCAGTCACTTGCATTTTGAGATCTTTCACAGCATCAGCCAAACGCTGCAAACGAATACGATTCATCAGC
>JACSSI010000255.1 GCA_014879345.1 Anaerolineae bacterium
AGGCGATAACGGCCGTTTCCGGTCTCATTGTCCTCTTGTTTTGGCGCAAAACAGAGCCAGTGTCGCTGCCCATCAAGCTGTTCATCCTGTTCAGTTTTCTGGTAGCTACCTTGATGATGACGCCGCTTTCCCGTTTGCTGTGGGATTATTTGCCACTGCTTTCCTTTACCCAGTTCCCGTGGCGTTTTTTGTCTGTGCAGGCGTTTGCTGGCGCCTTGGCCGTGGCTGGATTGGCTTTGCTGCCTGGGCGGCAGTGGTGGGTGCCATTGCTCAGCGGGGTGCTGATGTTGGCAGCGCTGGGCAATTTGCAAACCGATCATCTGCTCTTGACGGATGCGGACGTTACAGCGCGTAAATTGGCGGAATATGAGTGGTACACCGGCAACATCGGCAGCACAGTGAGCGCAGAATATCTGCCCCCGACTGTGCAGCCGCGTCCAGTAACCAGTCCCTGGCTGAACGCCGGCAGCCGTGACCACGTAACGATTCTGGCTGGCGCTGCCGATGTCGCCCTGATTGAGCGCAAATCCAGCCAACAAAGCTGGTTGGTGCAAGCAGCAGAAGAGACATCACTGGTTTTCCCCACGCTGGCATGGCCTGGCTGGCAGGTGCTGGTTGATGGCGATGTGGTTGACTCTCAATCGGCGGCTGGCTCTGGCTTGATTCAGGTGACGGTGCCGTCGGGCGAGCATGTGGTTGATCTCCGTTTGACTCGTACGCCGGTGCGTTTGGGTGCGGAATTGGTATCGTTAACGGCCGTTTTCATGCTCATAGTCTTGCTGCGGCCGCGCCGTTGGCAGTTGCCGGGGCGAAAGTGGATTGTTCTGCTGGCGGCACTGCTGCTCGTCAGTGCCATTGCCATATTGTGGCCGGAGCATAAGCTGCCTGATTCCGATTTGAACTGGGATTTTGCCCAAATGGCGTACCTGCATCACGAAGCTGATTGTGTGCCGTTTACCGGTTCTTTGTGTCTGGAAGCGTATCACTATTCTGATAATACGCTGCAAGCGGGCGAAACCCTGATGATTGAGACGGCATGGTCGGGTTCTGGCCTGATTGAGGCGTCGGCAGCGACTGTGGCTTTGTACTCGCCAGCCATCACGCGCCCTCCAATCGTGGCAAACGTAGAGCCAGCAGCCTTCGCTGCCGATTCGGCTGGGCTGGCTGAAGCCCTCAGCTTTTCCCTGGTGCTGCCTGACGACATACCACCTGGATTGTACGTGCCGCGCCTGGTTGTGACTGGTCATCAACCAGTAACGTCCTCCGGGCAGACGCGGGGTGAACTTTTTTTGCGCCCGGTGCAAGTTTTGAGCGAGGGCGTGGCTGCGGCTGAACCGCGTGGGGAGCTGGATGTGGCCGTTCTGGCTGCGGCTTTACGTGAATCTGAACCGACGCTGGATTTGCACCTGGTCTGGTTTACCGCGCAGCCGCTGACACAAAATTACAACATTTCCCTGCGGCTGACGGATGCCAACGGCCAATGGCTGCGTCAACTAGACACCCAACCCGGATTTGGCTTTTTGCCAAGCAGCGGCTGGACGACAGGCCAATGGACGCCCGATTGGTTGGCGTTGTCACTGCCTGAATTAGATGCGGCGGCAGGCTCGTATCCACTGGTGATGCAGGTGTATGAGGTGGCGTCGCCGGAAGTGCCTGTACTCACGCGCCGCCTGGGTGCGGTTGAACAGGTGGCTGGGGCATGGGTTTTCCAGGCAAACGAACCCCTTTTTGAGTTGCCTGAAGGAATTGTGGCGGAAACGGCCGTTTCCGCTGTTTTTGGCGATGAAATCCAACTGCTGGGTTATGAACTGGTACAGGACGACGCAACTGCCACCATTACGCTGTATTGGCAGGCAGTGAGCAACGGGCGCACGGATTACACGCGCTTTGTGCAACTGCTTGGTTCTGAACCCGGTCAACCGCCGCTGGCACAGGTTGACAGCTACCCTGTTTTCAATAATTATCCCACCAGTCAATGGTCGGCAGGTGAAATTGTGGCAGACGAGGTGGTGCTAAATCTGACCGATGTGCCGGCGGGCGAGTATCCATTGCTTGTTGGTTTTTATGATGGAAATTTGGAAAGGGTAACGGCCGTTGCTGGAGATGGCTCTCTACTTCCCGATAATGTATTGCCCTTCACAAGATTAAAGATTGGAGATTAACATCATACCAATCTCCAATCTTTAATCTTCAATCTTTTTTAGCTCACAAACTTAACAGCCTTCGCCACACTATCGGTGGGACTAATCTTGTACTGAACATCCTCCACTTTACCGTCCGTGCCAATAACAAAATGACTGCGAATGATGCCCATGTAGCTATTGCCATACATCTTCTTCTCACCCCACACATCATACGCTTCCGCCACGGAATGGCCTGGGTCTGAAAGCAGGGGGTAGGGGAAGCCCTCTTTGGCCTTCCATTTTGCTAAATCTTCAGGCTGATCTGGGCTGATGCCAATAACTGTGCCATTGGCGGCCTGGATGGTGGTGTAATTGTCGCGTAGTCCACAAGCCTGGGTGGTGCAGCCGGGCGTATCCGCTTTGGGGTAGAAGAATAAAATCACGCGCTGTCCCTGGAAATCCGAGAGTTTCACTGGTTTATTTTCATCAGAGAGCAGTTCAAATTCTGGTGCTTTGTCGCCTACAGATAACATAGTTTCCTCCGTTATGTTTTGATAACCCACAATCATTAAATTTTGATATTTTTGTTCAAGTGTAAATCATAACCTCAAACTGAAACATTGTCCTGAGACACTTCAAGAATCTCACATAATAATAAACTTGATGTAACTGTATGGGCATTCTTGCGCAGGCAGGAATCAACGAATTGGATACCCGCCTTCGCGGGTATGACAGTCGAGAGAGACCTGTATTGTTGCAACTTGATTGGATAGTGCATGTCGGAAAATGCGGGTGACTTTACGTTTAATTAAGAAATAGCGGAACAAAATGGGATGTGTATGCGTTATGCAGATAACAGCAGGGTTTCGTAAACTGGCCGTAGCCTAAACATCCATCAAAAGGAAACGGCCGTTGTTATCATAGTTTCATAAGCATCAAAAATTCGCGTTCCGTTCTGATATTCATTAGTTAGGCGTTTATCGTCATAGGAGGTTCCCATGCCCATTTATTATATGGCTTTCTGGTCTTTTGCTGTGATTTTTGCCGTTGGCATCTGGCGCTTACGCAGTTTGCGGCATGTGATGGGGCTGATTTTGGTGACGCTGTTGGTGCTGATGTTTACTCAGGCATTGTTCATCCAACTTTCCATTTCTGCCGGATTAGATCCAAGCCTGGCATTAGTGAATCCGGGCGCGTTTGTGATGAGTGGGCCGTATGGCTGGCTGGCGCTGTTGGTGATGCCTTGTGGCTGGTTGGGGCCGGTGCTGGGTTTAAACTTGATGGAACGGTGGCAGGGTGTCGATTGGAACGTTCCTGAAGAAGAATTTTAGACAGTTAAACCTTTCCGGAAGGTCTGACCTTCCGGAAAGGCAATGTGCAACACGTTATTTCCCCCCAAATAAACTCAACGCAAAACGAATCATCCCCAGGAAAAGTGAACCGAATAAGCCACGGCGTGGACGCACCGACAGGCTGCTTTCCATGTGCATCATGGCGTTTGTCCAGTGACCCTGGCGCAGACGCAAGAGGCTGAGTGCTTTGAGTACCTGACTTTGTTTTTGGGCATCTCCGCATTGGGCGAACAGTTCGGCGGAATCGCTGTAGTAACGGGCGGCCGTTTCTTTATCACCCATACCTGCGTAGAGGTCACCCATGTTGCCTAATACTTGTGCTCGACGGTTCACATCGTTTGCTTGCTGGCAAAGTTGGTTGGCGGTGGTGAAAGCTTCCAAAGATTCTTCATGATTGCCACGCATCCGCTGGATGACACCGATGTTGTTGAGCATTTCCGCCTGTCCTACTGGATTTTGTGCGGCGGCGTAGGCAGAAACGGCCGTTTCAAACGTGCTTACTGCATTATCCAGTTCCCCACGCTGAAATAGTTTCAGCCCTTCTTCCTTCAAATCATCCGGATCAGTCATAATTTTTGTGTCCACAATCATTCCCTCGTAAATAAAAATGACAGCTATCAAGCTGTCATATCAATAATAAATTCAATTTTAGGGGATGAAATAATGAATGTCGCTAGTCATTTGGTCAGGGAGTAACGACTAGCAGATTTTGGCTGCCAAACTAGAATGTAATCTCCAATAAACTTTCCGCAACCTGACGCAGCCGCTGTACATCCATTTCACTGAGCGTTTTGGCTGTTTCCAGATAGCTCACATTGGTGGGGTTAGTCAGGAAGGTTTGCATAGCCACATCCAGGTCGTCAAAGATTTTTTGCAGTCGTTGTTCTGCTTCATGTCGGCGTAGAGGGCCATGCTGGTCATCCACAAAGTGGTTGATGGAAAGGCCGAGGTGGCGGCAGAGTTGTTCTAACTGTAAATAGGGGATAGCTTTGCTGCCTGTTTCATATTCCAGGATCACGCTTTCATCGACTTCCAGAAGTTGGGCAAAGGTGGCAGTGGTTTCACGGGCTTGTAGACGCGCTTGACGGATCATAGCGCCGATAACGCGCTGGCGCAGGTCGAGCATGCCAGCGTAATTGATGTCCTTGGCCTCGAATAACTGGTCTGTGCCCCAGAAATAACCCATTGGCACTTTGAGAAACAGAGCCAAAACTTCCAAGTCGGGCAAGGTGATGGGATAGTCGCCGGCTTCGGCTTGTTTGTATTCATCTTCGGTGATACCGAGCACTTTAGCGCAATCACGATGGCGCTGCCCAGCATGGAGGCGTGCATCACGTATTAAGTTGCCGAGGATTTGGGCGCGGGTTAGTTCCGATTCACTCATAGTTTTTCTCTCATTTTACCAGGGCATCGTTGCTTCACATAACTTGGAAAATATTAGCATAATATGGTCATATCCACAACTGAACCGGAGTCATGGGTGGATATTTATAGCAATTACAGAATTGAATGCCGGATACCTCCATTTTCTAGCCTCCAAACCTCTGTGGCAAAGCGGTCAATGAAATACCGATCATGCACCACGGCAATGACGGTGCCTTGAAAACTGCTCAAAGCTTGCTCAAATTGCTCGCGGGAGGGAATGTCCAGATGGTTTATGGGTTCATCAAGCAGCAAGACGTTGCAGCCAGAGGCTACCATTTGTGCCAGTGCCAGTCGTGCGCGTTGCCCAAAGCTTAATTGACTGTTGCGCTTGAGCGGTTCTTCTCCAGTGAACAGGAAGTAGGCTAGAAAGGTGCGGGCAGCGGTGTCGTTACCGAAGACGTGACGCACTGTTTCCAATGGCGACGATGCTGGATCGATGTCGCTCTGTTCCTGGGTCATGAATCCAAACTGTACGCTGGGGCCCCATTCTGCTGTGCCAGCGAGTGCTGGTATATGCCCGGTGAGGGTGCGCAGCAGGGTGGTTTTGCCGCTGCCATTGGGGCCGGTGATGATGATGCGGGCGCTGGGGGTGACTTGGAGATGGAGATTGGTTAGTAACGGCCGTTTCTCCTCATAGCCCACGTTTAATTCTTGTAACGACAGGACTGATTGCCCCAAATGAGCCGTCTCCGCAAAATCAAGTTTGAGACCGCGCGATTGGTGTGGTTTTTCAACGCGATCCTCATCCTCCAGATACCGTTCTAGCTTGCGTTCTCGTGACTTGGC
This sequence comes from Anaerolineae bacterium, assembly GCA_014879345.1. Lineage (GTDB taxonomy): Bacteria > Chloroflexota > Anaerolineae > Promineifilales > Promineifilaceae. Next base: position 5,687 of record JACSSI010000255.1, read on the forward strand.
TTTTTTCGCCACCTTTTTGGCAATGGTTTGCTGGTAATCCTTGTAGCCCTTTAGCTTCATCATTTCGCCGCCACGCCGGACGGAACTTGCTTCTCTCTCTGTGCGCTCTGCTTGTGTTTTTACACGGGCAATATCTTGTTTAACGCGTCGGATTTCTTGCTGCTGATCCTGATAAGCCGCCCACTGTTTTTCCCGTTCTTCCTGAATTTGTCTTTGATAGGCTGTGTAATTACCAGCAAACTCGCGTACCGATTTCTGATGAGAATCTAAAGCCAATATGCGGTTAACGACGCGATCCAAAAACGTGCGATCATGAGAAACGATGAGGACACCCCCCTGAAAATCAGCCAACCAGTTTTCCAGCCATTCCAACATGCCAATATCGAGGTGGTTAGTCGGCTCATCGAGGAGCAGGAGTTGAGGATTATTGAGCAAAACCAGAGCCAGATTCAGGCGGGTTTTCTGACCACCACTTAGGCGTCCCACGGGCAAATCATCTGGAATATTGTCTAGCTCTAGTCCGGCAAGGATGGCAGCAGCGCGACCGCTGTCGGCATGGCTGATACGTTGCAGAATATCGTCGTATTGCTGTTGTAGAGGCTCGTCTTCTGGTGAGGCGGCCAATGCTTCAGCTACGCTTGCCAGTGTGGCTTCTAAGATGGCAATGTCGCCCGCCGCTTGTCCCACAACCTGGCTGACGGAAGCGTTGGCATCCAGTTCAAAGCCTTGGGGCAGGTAGCCCAGGCGCAGACCTGACGCCAGCGTAACATGCCCGGCATCGGCAGTTTCTTCTCCGGTAAGGATGCGTAATAGCGTCGTTTTGCCACAGCCATTAGGCCCAACGAGACCAACCCTGTCGCCGGGATTGATATTGAATGTAACGTTTTCAAAAAGGGATTGTAGTGCGAAGGATTTCGCGAGTTGATGTACGGTAAGCATGTTCACTCCAATTTGCCATGAGAGGCGTGATGAAAAACGGCCGTTTACTCAAAACAAGATCACGTTTTACCATTGCCGTTTCAGCGGTCAGTAAAATAAAAAGACCTGATTGGGGTGAACTTAATCTGTCATTCCGTACAAAAACCTCGCTTGTTGAAGATATTATTTAGGATACTACAATGCTTTGAAAATACAAATTGACAGTTTTTATGGGGTGCCGTTTAAAGTTGTCTATGAGACTACAAAAGTCTCCTCAAATTTAATGCCAATTAGTATTGGCAAGACTTTTGTAGTCTGCTTT
>JACSSI010000256.1 GCA_014879345.1 Anaerolineae bacterium
ATGGCACCATCACATGGTTAGTAGACAACGCGGCAGCCAGTGAAATCGAGTAAATAGTGTTCAGTGTTCAGTGTTCAGTGTTCAGTGTTCAGTGTTCAGTAGAGCGCCTACTGAATACCATCCTTTATCTCCCCCAGCACTTCCTCCGCCAACCCCTGCATTACCCCAGCTTCCTCCGCATCCAGACCAATCGTCTGCCAATATGTGTTGAGCAGTTCCTGAGGAGTCAGGGATTCAACAGCCAGCGTATCACCCAGGCGGGTGCGTTTTTCCAGTTGACGATGCTTCTGAATTTGCACACTCAACGCTTCAGAAAAATGTTCTTGAATCGCCTTTTCATCCAACAGCGACTCCCAATCACGCGGATAAGTCAGTTGAACACGGCACACGGCACCAGCCAGCTTTTCTGAGGCTGGCAGTTGCGCCATAATGTCAGCCATAAAGGTGTCCGCAATCTCCGTATCAATCTTCAAATCCAGAAAACGGCGCGTTTTCAAGCCGACAAAATCCCAATCGGTATGCCCCCGGCTTACTTCTGCCACCACAAACCCTTTGCGCTCATTTACCTCACCAAAGTCAATGCGTTCTATTGAGCCAGGGTAAACAATAGGGGGATGGGTGCCTTTGGTCGATAGTTCTTGATGTTTGTGGATGTGACCCAGCGCCACGTAATCCAGCCGCTTATCGCGCACGATGCTGCCGCCCAGCACCAGTTCATTGCCCAGCATGACGGCACGTTCGCTGCCGAAAACAGCGCCCTGCACACTGGCATGGGCTGTCAAAATCAAGGGTAAATCGGGGTCTGCTGCCTCAATGGCTTTGTTCACCAGGTCGCCCACCAAGTTTTCGGCCTCGGTAAACACTGCATCGCGTGACAAATCTGAGGCTATGTCCATGGCGGCAATTCTGCTGTAGGAAACCCAAGGCACGGCGATGATTTGCACCGGCACGCCCAATTCTTCGGCGCGGAACAGGCGGATGGAATCTGCTACGTGGATATGCGGCACGGCCAGGGTTTTGAATTCTTGCAGGGTGTGCGCCCGACCTGTTGCTGGAGAAACGTCATGGTTGCCCACCAACAGCAGTGTCGGGATGCCTGCTTCTGAGAGGCGCATCATACGTCTGCCCCACTCGCGCTGGAAGGTGGGCTGTGGGTTGCGGTCTTTGTAAGCATCACCGGCGAATAGGACGAGGTCTACTTGCTCGGTAACGGCCGTTTCCACTATCTGATCCAACGATTGCAAAAAATCCATCACCCGCACCGGCAGCAAGGAATCCGGGTCATGACGGCCGAAATTGGCAATATCAATATGAGCATCCGCAAAATGCAATACACGCACAGGTTTCGTCATCCTATCTCCTTGTTACTTATACACACGAAGTTGATAATAATTACTCAAATCATTGGGGAAATTAAAAGACTGATTAAATCTCACAACAACGTAATAAGTCCCAGGCCCCAACGGCACAGAAAATGTCTTGTTAACACCAAAAAATGGTAAATCGTTGCTTTGGATAAGGTCTTTATTATCGCCATAAAGATACAAGTTCAAATTCACAGTTGACGCAACATTGGTCAAAGCAACGTTAATTGTACTAACCTGCGTAACATTAAATTTATAAACGTTCACCAGGGTGGATGCGTTGACAAAATTTTGGCTGACCGTTTTGCCTAGCGGCAAAGATAGCGCATCCACAAAACTATGATTAGAAGTCGTGTTGGTGTTAAGCACAATGGGCAGATAAAGCGCCCCTCCCAAAATCTGCACCTTCTTTACAATCGGATTAAGCTGAGTGCTGGCCGGATCATAACTGCCACCTGCCGCCCATAAATAGTTGCCAACAAAACCACCACCAGGCCATACCAGACCTCGCTGACCACTACTTTGCCCAAACAGATCATACGACAATCCTAAAATAGACCATTGATTTGTCTCTGGATCATAATATTCCACCTCAGGCACGGCCAAGCCAGTGGCATCAATACCGCCATAGACATACCACTTGCCATCAGGAGCGACACTGCTATGCGCAAAATAACGGGGCACTTGCATTACCCCTGTTGGCGACCACGCAGATGGGAGAACACCACTGGCACATTCGCCATTCGGAATCAACACAATCGATGAGCCATTGGTATTGAGTCCACCCGCCACACAGAGTTTCCCATTTACATTTGCCGCCACATGTCCATAACGAGGCGACGACATCGGCGCCACTTCAAGCCAGGTATCTGGCTGATAAAACAACACCTGGTCTCGTACTGTAGAGCTGACAACCAACGATGGCCCGACAACGCCTCCAGTCAAAAAATAACCATCTGCACCACCGCTAAGTCCTACCGCTGCATTGTTTGGCGCTGCTGCCGCATAGGCAAATGCTTCAGTGACCAAATTTCCGCCAACTGGTGCTAGTTCATTCTCTGATGACCAAATGCCTGTGCCAAAATTATAAAACATATGGGAACGACTGTAAGATTGGTCATTTGATTGTTTGCTGCCACCAGGGATGTAAATGCGATTGGTGTCTGGTAGGTAAACGGCCGTTGTGTTCAAAAAGCCACCGCCACGAATAGGTGTTAGTTGAGACCATGTATTCGTACTCGTATTCAGCTTTTGGAAATTGTTTAAAAGATCACCCGCCCCATTACGCCCACCAAGAAAATAAACATTCGAGCCAATCACCACCGAAGCATGGCGTACTGGGGGTGTAAAGTTGGGCGGACTCGTGGCAACCGTTTTCCACAATGAATTAGCCGGATCAATTTTCAAAGAAATATCCAATGTCTTGACAGCATTTCCCCCGGCTTGCCAATCTGCTACCTCGATGTAATACGTCGTGTTTCGCCTGACATTCATCGTCAAAGCCGAGCTAAAGCCAACAGCGTCATCATTACAAGCCAGCGTTGTCAAATTGTTACAGAGACCCGTATGCACTGCCAGCACCGTGTCATATGCATTCGCCGCCTGAAAAGAGCCAGGCAAGGTACTCAACGTCATCACAGCATTAAAATTTGGCGTAAATTTATACCAAACCGTTCGGTATCCTTTCAAGTTGCTCGGAGAACCCCACATACAATTCAATATGGGGTCTGTTACAGATTGTGTCATGGCCGCCACATTCATTTGATTGCTTGAAGGAGTTGAAACAACAGCCGTTGCTGTATCACAAAAATCCGAACCCTCCCCAACCTCAATACTCAAGGGGCCACCACCAAGATTCATAAAATAATTACTATTTATGGGGTCGTCTATCGGGTCATCTGGTAAAACTGTCGGAACGGGCGTCGGATCATCAGGAGGGGGTGCATCTTGAGCCATGACAACCACAGCCGTCAATCCCAAAAACAAAATCAAAAGTAACACAAAAATTCGGCGCATGAGCTTACTCCACACTATATCTTTTTATAAAGAGCATACCAAAAAAAGAAACCGGATGCTGTACCCAACAACCGGTTTCTCATTTTTTACACGACACATCCACACAGACGACAGTCACTTTTGAAATGGCTGTCACCAGATGAAATCATTAAACTTCACTTTTCTTCAAAGTCAAAGTCACTTCCTGGTCGCCAATTTTAGCCGTTTCCATATAAAGCGGATTGGTCAAAGCGCCAGACGTGAGAGCCAATGCTAACGTTTCATCCTGGATATAACCGGCAAAATTACTGAATGCAGCGGCCACATCACCCACTGCGCGATAAGCCAGCGCAATGCGGTCTGAGATTTCCAGGCCAGCCTCTTTACGCATGTTATTAACCTGGCGCACGATGTCACGAGCGTACCCTTCCTGCACCAATTCCGGTGTCAATTCAGTCTCCAGGGCAACCGTCACGCCTTTATCACTGGCAACGGCCGTTCCTCCCTTACTCTCCGTCTGCACCAACACATCCTCAGCAGTCAGGGCAACAGCCTCACCAGCCACCGTAAACTGCACAGTCTCACCAGCCTGCAAAGCGCGTGCCACATCCGCCGGATTCAAAGCCAGCAACGCCTGGCGCACCTGCGGGAACTGTTTACCAAACTTCGGCCCCAAAGCACGACTGTTCGGCAGCACCACATAATCCACCAGTTCCCCCACCTCCGCCACAACCTCAATTTCCTTAACGTTGATCTCTTCTTGCAACACATCGGCCAATTCCTGCAAATCAGCCATCTCCCGCTGCGAACCCACATTCACCCGTGCCTTCGCCAACGGCTGGCGCAGCTTAATATCCTCAGAACTGCGTGCCGCCCGACCCAAACCGGCCGTCACAATCGCCAAACGCATCTTATTCAGCAGCGGTTGATCCAAGTCCGCTAATTCAGCCTGCGGATACAAACAGTGATGCACACTCTTTGGCGCATCCACATTGATGGCAACAACCAGGTTCTGATACATCGCCTCCGTGACAAACGGGATAAACGGCGCCAACAACTTGGCAAACTCAACCAACACATGATACAACGTCGCATACGCCGAATTCTTGTCAGCATCCGCTTCACCCTTCCAGAAACGACGACGTGAACGGCGCACATACCAGTTGCTCAAATCATCCAGGAACGCTTCCAACACCTGCGTTGCCTTCTCTGCATCATACACATCCAATGCCGCCCGCGTCCCCACAACCGTTTCAGCCAACCGCTCCACGATCCACTTGTCCATCTGAGCATTCCCTTGCAGCGGCGAAGTGGGAAACTCGCCCTCAACCGGCTTCCAGTTATCCAGCTTGGCATAGCTGACAAAAAAGGAATACACATTCCACAACGGAATCAGAAACCGACGGCGCGTCTCATCGCCCGTGTGGTAGCCAAAGCGTAAATTCTGCTCCGGCTTGCAACTGGCATAGAGCCAGCGCATCGTATCCGCGCCCATCTTGTCGGCCGCTTCGTTGAACTCGATCATATTGCCCGTCGATTTGTGCATCTCCGCGCCGTCCTCAGCCAATAGGGTGGCATAGCCGAACAGGTTTTTGAATGGGCCAACGCCATCGGCCATCAACGTGCTTTGTGCCAGCAAGCTGTAGAACCAGTTGCGGAACTGGCCGGGGAAACTTTCGCTAATCCAGTCGGCCGGATACCATTTCTGCCAATATTCCTGATCCATGCTGTAATGCGTGGTGCTAATGCCCACGATACCCGCATCCAGCCAGGGATTACCCACATCTTTAATGCGTTCCACCGTGCTGCCACATTCAGGACAAGCGATTTTCACCATGTCGATGTAGGGGCGATGGGGCGTATGCCCCTCAAAATCATCCCAGCCCTCGACAGCCATTTCTTGCAGCTCTTCTCGACTGCCGATCACGTGGAAATGGCCGCAGTCGCTACATTCGTAGATGGGCAGCGCCAATCCGTAGTACCGCTTCTTGGAGATCATCCAGTCGTGCATGTTACGCAGCCAATCTTGCTCGCGCTCCTGCCCAAAACTGGGATACCAGTTGGCCTGATCCACCGAATCCATGATTTGGTAACGGAAACTGGCGGCTTTTTCCTCTGGCGTCACTTCCTCACGCGGTTTGTCATATAACTCGCCCATGTTGATAAACCACTCGTCCACCAGTCGATAAACCAGCTCGCTGCCGCAGCGCCAGCAATGGGGATAACGGTGAGAATAGCGCTGCTTGCGATAGTAGACACCTTTCTCATTCAGGTTATCAAAGACGGCTTGCGCCACATCATGCGCCGATTGCCCGACCAACCAGTCGAACCCTTCTTTGTAGATGCCGTTTTCGTCCAACGGGGCAATGACAGGCAAGTCAAATTCCTTGCCCAGGCCAAAGTCTTCCGCGCCACAGCCGGGAGCGATGTGGACGATGCCCGTCCCTTCTTCTGCGCCGACTTCTCTCCAGGCGATAACGCGATGGGTATAGCCTTTTTCGGCAAAGGCCGTTTGCACGGCTGGCAGTTCGTCAAAGGGGCCGCTGTATTCCCAGCCCAGCATCTCTTCGCCTTTGAGCCGCGCCACAATCTCGTTTGTCTTGCCGATGAGGGTGTTGTTGATGGCGCCTTCGGCCAGATAATAAGTCCAGCCATCTTCGGCTTTGACTTGCACATAGGTTAGCTCCGGGCCAACGGCGGCGGCAACGTTGCTTGACAGCGTCCAGGGGGTAGTCGTCCACACCAGCAGCGCTTCTTTCGTCTCCGAGACCTCCGAGGTTTCAAAAACCTCGGAGGTCTTGGAGGTTTTGCGCGTGATGGGAAAACGCACGAAAACGGATTCATGCGTCACTTCCTGGTAGCCTTCGGTGACAATTTCGTGTTGGCTGATGCCGGTGCCACATCGCGCACACCAGGGCATAACGTCGGTGCCTTTGTACATCCAGCCGCGCTCAAAGGTTTTCTTGAGGAAGGCCCAGATTTGGTAGTTGTTCTCGTTGCTGAAGGTAAAGTAGGAGCCGCCCATCTGGGGCATACCTAATTGCCCCACCACCTGCTCTACTGTGTCGGTAACTGGCCCTTTTGGCCCCATCACGGTGACAATTTGCAGCGGGTCTTCGACGAGTTTGTCGCGCAGCATGTACAAGGTGTCGATGTCGTTCCAGTCCATCCAGTAGCCGAGACGCTGGGACTGTTGGGTCTGCACGGCAGCATAGTTGAGTACCTGATGCTTGCACTCATTGGTGAATTTTGCCAGGCCAAATTTTTCAATTTCGCGTTTGCTGTTGAAACCAAGCCGTTTCTCGACGTTAACTTCAACCCACAAGCCCTGGCAGTCGAAGCCGTTTTGCCAGCGTTCGTTTTTGCCTTGCATGGCGTGGTAGCGCTGGTAGAGGTCTTTGTAAGTGCGCCCCCAGGCGTGATGCACGCCCATGGGGTTGTTAGCGGTGATGGGGCCGTCGATGAAGCTGAAGATGCCGTGTTCTGCTTCCGTTTCTGCCCGCAGGCGACGCAGTTCGTTGAAGGCGTCGGTTTGTTTCCAAAATTCGAGGATTTCGTGT
>JACSSI010000257.1 GCA_014879345.1 Anaerolineae bacterium
TTAATGCCAATTAGTATTGGCAAGACTTTTGTAGTCTGCTTTGTTACACAAAAACTAACCGCACCCTAAGAGAACCTTGATAAAAATTGACACCAGTCCGCTTCGTTGTTACAATGCAAGCACTTGATTGATAAAATAATTCTTAAGGTAATACTCAAGGGTGGTAAAAATGGATTTAGTTGAACAAACAACAATAGAAGAAACAACCGGAATTAACATCACTGACAGCGCCTTAGCTGTTGTTCGTAAATTGCTGCAAGAGAAAAACGTGCCAGATCATGGTCTGCGTGTTTTTGTGGCCGGCGGCGGCTGTTCTGGTCTGCAATATGGCATGGCTTTGGAAGCAGAACCGCGTCCTTATGATAATGTCATCGAAAATGATGGCGTTAAGGTCTTTATTGACCCGACCAGCATGATGTATCTGAGCAATGCCGTGATTGATTATGAAGACAGCATCATGGGCGGCGGTTTCAAAATCGACAACCCGAACGCTGTTTCCACTTGTGGCTGCGGCACATCCTTCAAAACTGAAGGCAGCCAGGGTGCCTCCGCTGGTGGCTGTGGTGGTGGCTGCGGTTAAATTTCCCGTCACCTTGAAATGAATCTATTGAAGCGGGTCAATAAAATTGTCCCGCTTTTTTTTTAGCTTTCGGAGCAAGCGCATGAATCAGATCAAATTATTTACTGTGGAAGAAGCAAATGCCGTTTTGCCAGAGATTATCCCGTTGATGGCAACCTTGTTGGAAAAACGGGCAAAGGTCATGGTTCAACGACAAGGGATGGGAAGCATCCTGAATGATTTGCATGTTGATGTGGGCGGCCCGGCTCTGAATGAGTTGGTTAAAGAGTTTGAGGCTATTGAACGCCTGATTGATACGGTTCAGGCTTTTGGTTGTCTGGTGAAGGACATCAATGTGGGTTTGTTAGATTTTCCCGCTGAATTGTACGGGCAGCAGGTTTTGCTTTGCTGGCGTTATGGGGAAGAGTCTGTGGCTCATTATCACGGCATACACGAGGGGTTTAACGGCCGTTCTCCCATCAACTAGCATCTAAAATAGTAACAGGCATAAAAAAACGGCCGTTTCGCAGGAAACGGCCGTTTTCTGTTTTAAAGAAAGTGAGTGTTACCGATTAGCCATTGGCACAAAATCACGTTCGTCATAACCGAGGTAAACCTGGCGTGGACGGGCAATCTTTTGTGCCGGATCAGCCAGCATTTCTTGCCACTGTGCCAGCCAACCCACTGTACGCGGAATAGCAAACAGCACCGGGAACATGGAAATGGGGAAGCCCATCGCTTGATAGATAATGCCAGAGTAGAAGTCAACATTGGGATACAAGTTACGTTCTACAAAGAAATCATCTTCCAAGGCAATACGTTCCAGTTCCAAAGCCACATCGAGCAGAGGATTGCGGCCTTTAACTTCAAAGACCTCATCAGCAATTCTCTTAATAATCTTGGCACGGGGATCATAATTCTTGTAAACGCGATGGCCGAAACCCATCAGCAGCCGTTCCCGATTCTTAACGCCTTCCATAAAGGCTGGCACATTCTTCACGTCACCGATTTCTAGCAGCATCCGTAAAACTTTTTCATTGGCGCCACCGTGCAGCGGGCCGAATAGAGCAGCAGCAGCACCGGCCATCGCTGTGTATGGATCCGCCTGGCTGGAACCAATGACACGCATAGCGGCCGTGCCACAATTTTGTTCGTGGTCGGCGTGGAGGATGAAGAGTACATCGAGGGCTCTTTCCAGCACCGGATTGGGCTTGTAGTTTACTTCTGTCATCTTATCCAGCATATTCAGGAAGTTACCAGCGTAACTTAAATCGTTATCTGGGTAAACGTATGGCAAGCCGCGAATATGGCGATATGAGAAGGCGGCAACGGTTGGCACTTTGGCAATCAGGCGCATAATCTGAATTTCACGATTGTGCGGGTCGGCAATGTTGCGGCATTCAGGATAGAAGGTAGACATGGCGGCGACGGTGGCGATAAACATGCCCATGGGGTGGGCATCATAACGGAAATGCTGCATGAACCGTTTGATGTTTTCATGCACGAAGGTGTGGTGAAGAATTTCATACTCCCATTCGGCGTAGGCTGTTTCTGTGGGGAGTTCGCCGTTTAGAATGAGGTATGCAACTTCGAGGTAATTGGAGTCTTCTGCTAGTTGTTCGATGGGATACCCGCGATAACGTAAAATTCCTTTATCGCCATCAATGTAGGTAATTGTACTTTCGGTTGACGCTGTGTTTTTGAATGCAGGATCGTAACTAAGCATTCCAAAATCATCAGGGTTTACCTTTATCTGACGTAGATCTATCGCATTGATGGTGTCATTTGTGATTGGCAATTCATAGGTTTTGCCAGTCCGGTTGTCGGTAATGGTGACGGTATCTTTTGACATATTTATAGCCTCCAGTGATTGCTCCCACAAGTTGTAGGAAAAAAATTAAGGTTCTTGGGAAAACGAATAACGCCTATATGCTCTCTGGGAAACTGCGAAGTCACGAGAATCGTAACTCAAAAGGGGTTTTACAAGTTTCCTAGTATAAGTATATCTTTTTTTAGGCGAGGCGCATGGATATTTAAGCTTTTTTGTACAAAAAGATATGATTGCACTATTTCAACGGAGCAAATGAGATGGAAAAAAGACAAAAAATGGAAACGGCCGTTCACAACATCCTGTCCGCAATGGGAGAAGACCCCACGCGAGACGGTCTACAACGCACCCCGCAGCGGGTAGCGGAAATGTATTCAGAAATTTTTGCAGGGTATGAAACGGATGCTGAATCGCTGCTCAGGCAATCCTTATTTGATGTAGATTATGATGAGATGATTTTGGTAAAAGACGTTGAGTTTTACAGCATGTGTGAACACCATATGCTGCCTTTCTACGGCCGTGTGCATGTTGCTTATGTGCCGAGAGACAAAATTGTTGGCCTTTCCCAGATTCCACGTTTGGTGGAAATGTATGCCAGGCGTCTGCAAGTGCAGGAACGCATGACACAGCAAATTGCCCAATCACTTTATGATGTGTTGCAGCCACAAGGCGTGGGGGTGATTGTGGAAGGGGCGCACTTTTGTGCCATGATGCGCGGTGTAGAGAAGGAACAAATGCGTATGGTGACGAGCGCCATGCGCGGTACGTTTAAAAGTTTGCCAGCAACGCGCTATGAATTCTTGTCATTGATAAAACCGTGAGATGTAGCAATGCGTTTTACCGGTTATTGACGGCAGGCATTGGCGAATTCGAGGGCTTCGTCGCGGGTGGTGAGTTCACCGGCGGCTTGTGCTTCTTGCACCAGGCGTAAGATGCGGCCAATTTCTGGACCAGCGGGTATCTTGAGCGTTTTGATGAGGTCACGGCCGTTTATGAGCGGTTCTGGCGCGACGGTTTCTTCGTACTGCTCAAAATAGTGACGAAACAGTTCAAGAATGACGGTGATTAAGTTGTGCCATTGCGTTTCGTCACCTATGCCGTCAAAGGTTGCCAGATGATCAGCAAGGGAGAGCAGACCAATGTCTAACCCTGTTTCTTGGGTGGCAAGGAAGTAGCGGTAGATGGCGCGGCGGGATGGCACTTTTCCGGTTTGGGCTAATTGCAAGGGGCGCATGTGGTGGGCAACGGCCGTTTCCACCTGTTTGATGGCTTGATTGCTAAACGCCAGGGTACGCAGCCGCGCGCCTGCCAGTGCTGCGCCTGCCGCATCATGCCCCAAAAAACGAATCCGGCCTGATTCGTCAATGGTTTGGCTCTCTTTTTTGCCGACATCGTGGAAGAGTCCATCCAGGTATAAGAGCAAACGGCCGTTTAAGCCGCCCCCGATTTCCCTGTCCAAATGGGTCTGCAAACTGTCGCTGAATTCACTGAACTGAGGTTGGATGGCGGTCAGCTCTGGCTGGGAGAGTGGTTGTTGCCTGACAACGGCCGTTTCCACAGCCACCAACCAGCGCAGCACAGAAATAGTGTGTGCCAGCACCGGCTCATGGTGGGGTGGGGATTGTTCAACAGCGGCCAAATCTGCGATTTCAGGCAGGAGTTGGCTGAGTAAGCCTAGCTCTGCCATTTGCTGAATGGCCTGGTCGGGAACGGCCGTTTCCAGCAATTTAATCAGCTCATCCCGCATCCGTTCGTTGGATGTTTTGTGCAAGGAAGGGGCGGCAGCAGTAACGGCCGTTTTTGTGCCAGTGGTGAGGTGGAAGCCGTAGCTCAAGCCCTGGCGCACCGCCCGTAAAGCGCGTACCGGGTCTTTTTCCAGCGCGTTGGGCTGCACCAGACGAATCTGTTTTTGAGCCAGATCAGTCAGGCCATTGAAGGGGTCGATGATGCTGGCGGTGGTAACGGCCGTTGCTGGCAGCGCCATGGCGTTGATCGTGAAGTCACGGTCGGCTAAATCAGCCAACAAATTATCCCCACGAAAACAGGTAAAATCGAGCATCGTCTGCGCTTCTTGCAGCACCACACGCCCGGCGTCTCGTTCCCGGTCTAAAACGTAGGCAGGTTCACCTAGCTGATTGGCAATCTTAAAGGTCAGCGCAATGGCATTTTGCGGCACAACAAAATCGAGATCGTGATTTTCCACGCCGCGCACGGCATCGCGCACAGCCCCACCAACCAAATAAACGGGCTGATCCAGATTGAGGAAAAACGGCCGTAACGTTGTCAGCAGCGGTGACAAATGCAGTGGCTGTCCATCCGGCGCTTCTATAAAATGGAGAAACGGCCGTTCCTTGGGACGGTTATGCTGTGCCAGGCGCTTAGCCTCTTCCGGGGTATGCCCCACACCAGCCACCACATCACCCACCAGGGCAACCCAACGACCGGCATAAGGTGTTAAATCAATCATCGTAAAGGATGAAAGATGAGGAATGAAGGATGAAGGTGAACGTAAATTCATCCTTCATCCTTCTGCCCTCATCCTTTGAAAAGGTGTGCAAACACTTCTGGTTTTAGCACCGCGATAAACGGTAAATTGCGGTACAGTTCATCAAAATCAAGACCATAGCCCACCACAAACTCATCAGGAATATCAAAACCAAGATACTCCACCTTCACATCAATCTCACGGCGAGATGGTTTATTGAGCAGAGAACAGATGCGCAGCGATTTCGGATTGCGTGCCAACAGATTGCGGCGCATATAATCCAGGGTGCGTCCGCTGTCAATAATATCTTCCACGATAAGCACATTGCGCCCCACAATAGGCTGCTTCAAATCCATAATAATTTGCACCGCGCCACTGCTCTGCGTGCCAGAGCCGTAGCTGGAAATGCCCATGAAGTCAATCGTGTGTGGACGGGCAATCGCTTTACTCAAGTCAGAGAGGAACATATAGCCCCCCTTGAGCACACAAATAAACAGCAAATCTTCCTCACCTTCATAAGTTTGGGTGATGTCGGCTGCTATTTCATTGATGCGGGTTTGCAACTGTGCCGCATCAATCAGAATATGGTCAATATCAGCATGTAGATCACGTGCATTACTCATGGTTTACATCTCCATTTCTGGGTGGCAAGACGACGTGACATTGGCGGCAGCGGGCTTCATACGTTTCAGATGCACCGACCATCACCACCGGATCATCGTAGGCCACCGGTTCGCCTTCTACTAAACGTTGGGTACGGCTCGCTTCTCTGCCGCAAATCACACAGATAGCATGTAATTTTGTGACTTGTTCAGAGCGAGCCAGCAAATCGGGCATGGGGCCAAACGGCACACCGCGAAAATCCATATCCAGCCCCGCACAGATGACACGTTTGCCCTGTTCTGCCAACTGTTCACAAATGGCTACAACCGCTGAATCAAAAAATTGCACTTCATCAATGGCAACAACAGTGGTGTCTGGCGAGATAAGGCTTGGAATTTCTGCGGAGGATGCCACTGGTTTGGCTTCAAAAGCACGTCCCACATGGGAGGTGACATTTTCTGCATGAAAGCGGTCGTCTATGGCCGGTTTGAATACTTGCACTTGTTGTTTCGCAATGACAGCACGTCGCAGCAGTCGGATGAGTTCTTCTGTTTTGCCACTGAACATGCTGCCACAGATGAGTTCAATGCGTCCTTGAGTATGGTTGGTCATGATTCTTTTTGAATGGTTCTCCTGGATTTTTGAAGCTTATTGTAATTTGTTTTGCAAAAAAAAGAAGGGCAGATACGTTGCCGCATCTGCCCTTCTAGATTCTAACGATTGCCAGTAACGGCCGTTACTCAATCATATCATTCGCACGCAAATAGCGTTTGATATCAATGAGCGCTTTCTGACCAACACCGGAAATTGCCAACAAGGCGTCATCACCTTTTTCTAGCAGTTCGATAAGGTCTTGAGCAATGGTAGCTTCGGCCGCGATCAAAGCTTTCTCAACACGCGTGCCTAAACCCATCGCTTCAACGGAAATATTGGTAGCCACAGAGGTTTCTTCTTTCGCTTCTTGTGCAGCCTTGTAAGCTTCACGACGTTGCAAACGACGCATAAAGCGATCAACTTGACCTTCAGTGTCCAACAGACGTTGGGTGCCGGTGTAGAACGGGTGTGTACCAGACCAGATTTCTACACGGATTTCTGGCTGGGTAGCGCCAACAGTTGCCACGACTTCGCCGTCAACAACTACTTTGGCGTCTGGGTACCATTCGGGATGGATTCCTTCTTTCATGATAACGTTGCCTCTTATGCTTCTACAGTCGGATAAACACTGACATATTTGCGCCCGTGTTTGGTCTCGAACTTCACTTCCCCCTCGATGAGGGAGTAGATGGTGTAATCTTTGCCCAGCCCGACGTGATTACCAGGTTTTACTCTGGTGCCACGTTGACGGAGGATGATATTACCGGGGATGACTGTTTCGCCGCCGTACATTTTTACACCCAAGCGCTTTGAGTTACTATCACGGCCGTT
>JACSSI010000258.1 GCA_014879345.1 Anaerolineae bacterium
ATTTTAGCAAATTTTGTATAAAGTGACAATAGAACGGCCGTTTTCATCAGTCAATCTCATCAATCAGCGAAAGTACAGGGTGCGGCTCTCAACCGAATGCCGTGTTTTCTCCTTTTGTTCAGCAGGATACCCCACTGTGAGTAAAGCTTGTGGCTGCCAATCCGCAGGTAAAGACAAACTGGTTTTGACCACTTCGGGGCAGAAAAGCGGCGCACACAGCCAACATGCACCAAGACCTAAAGCGTGGGCGGCTAATAGCAAGTTTTGTCCGGCCATGGCTGTGCTTTGGGCGGCCATCAACCATTCATTGCGCTGTCGGTTTGCATCGGGATAACTGTCCATGTCTGACATGGAAAGGGAGAGCAGGATGAGCAGTGGTGCCTGGGTAATCCGTTGGTAGGAACGGTTGGCATCTTTTTCAATGATGTCATTTGGCACATTGTCTGCTTTCAAGTCTGTGCGTAATTTCTTGCCCATGTCGAGGGCAAGCTGTTGTTTGACAGCCTCATTTTGGATGACGGCAAAGCGCCACGGCTGCCGGTTGTGGGCTGAGGGTGCCCAGGTTGCGGCCACGAGCAATTGTGTGATGAGGTCATCAGAAATGGGAGTCGGTTGATAGCGCCGGATGGAGCGGCGGGTGGTGAGCCAGGTGATTTTTTCGTTCATTAGGGTATGGTATCGAAGAACGGCCGTTTAAACCACAAAGAGCCTCGCGTTGCGAGGCCCTTTGCGGGAAGAGGAGAAAAAAGGAGGAATAGGTTATTTCTGAGCAATCTTTCCAATACTATTTACTTTATCGCTCAATACAAACTATTCTATCTTGATCGGGCGGCAGAGGAAGGTAAGTCTGATACAATGCAAGTGTAAAGTAGTTTACACTTATAGAAAGGCATGATGTAGAGGGTGATTTGTGGTTTTGAAATGTGATAATTGCAACCAAACAATTTTGCCGACGGATACGGTTTGTTGGCATTGTGGCAGGGAGTTGAATCCGGGTCAAGCGGTGGCGGCTGACGTGCCTGACGAGAGTAAAATGATGCCAGAACACGATACGATGATTTCGATAACGGCCGTTTCCATTTTCACACTCATTACCCTCATCACCATCCTCCTGTTTGTTATTATTACCACCCTGTTGGCAAGTTACACACCCGGTTAACTTGACACTTTCTTAGCAGTCTTTGCAACTGCTTGACCTGCTTTCTGCCACTCAGTACAATGCAGCCCATGTCTACTACAACCAACACTCAAGATAAGAATAGCTCTGCGACTCCGCAGTTTAGTTACGGCGGGCAAGCCGTCATCGAAGGCGTCATGATGCGCGGTTCCCGGGCGCTGGCCGTTGCCGTGCGTAATCCAGAAGGTGAAATCGTCGTTCATACGGAACCACTTAGCAAAAAGATTTATGGCGGGGGCATTGCTCGATGGCCTTTTGTACGTGGCTTGACCATGTTATGGGATGCGCTAGGACTAGGCATTAAAGCGTTGATGTTTTCAGCCGAAGTGGCGCTGGAAGAAGAAAATGAAGAGGCTGAAGGCGAAGAAAAAGAAGACCCCAGCAAAATATTTGAAGGCCCTATGCAGTGGGGAACAGTTGCCATCTCGCTTTCCTTTTCTATTTTGCTCTTTTTTGTTTTCCCCACCCTGGCCGCTCGTGGCATTGTGACGCTGTTTAATGTGGCGCACTCCCAATTTATTGAAAATGTCATAGAAGGGACGATTCGGCTTTTGCTGCTGATTGGCTATATCTGGGGTATCAGTTTTATGCCGGATATCAAACGTCTTTACCGGTATCATGGCGCAGAACATAAAACGATAAACGCTTATGAAGATGGCGCTGAGTTAACCCCGGCTACTGTCGCTACTTATTCTTTGGAGCATCCGCGCTGCGGCACAGCTTTTTTGCTGTCTGTGGTTGTCATTTCGATTATTGTGTACAGCTTTTTCCCACCGCTGAGTTTGCCGATTCGCATTCTCTCCCGATTGGTGCTGCTGCCGGTGATTGCTGGTATTGCCTATGAGTTTTTACGCTTCACCGCTGCCCACCAGGACAATGCTTTTATTCGCCTCATCACCAAGCCAAACCTGGCCATGCAGCACCTGACAACAGCGGAACCAGATGAGTCGATACTAGAAGTAGCGATTGCTGCGTTTAATCACATGATGGCATATGAGCATAGTGAGGTAGAGGTGGAAACGGCCGTTCTTATTGAAGCCCCCGCCAGTAGTCCAGCCGCTTAACAAACTTACTTACTTAACATAAATAAAAGGTGGCTCTCAGGCCACCTTTTTCTATTCCAGCTAGTCGTTCAACCAGACATATAATTTCTTGTAAATCTGCTAAAGACCCTGTTTGGTTTCAGCAATCAAATTATCCACTACCGCCTTTAATGCTTCCTCACGGTTTTCATCGCCGCCATGTTTGCGGTAAACGGCAATTTGTCGGTCGGCGCTGGTGCCTTCCTTGAGAATGGTGCGCACATAGTCAACCTCTTTGCGGCTGCCCAAGTCATCGACCACATCATCCAGCAGTTCCAGCAATTCTTCCATGAGAAAATGAAACGGCACGGCTTCTTCAATGCCAAAATCAATCAATTCACCGTGTACCCCATAACGCACAGCACGCCATTTGTTTTCCGTGATGTGCATGTGGCGATATTGTCGCCAGGAAAGATTTTGCCGCCGCAACTTGATGAGCTTGGCACAAATCGCCTGGAATAGTGCCGCAATACAGACACATTCATCCACCGTGGTGCAAATATCAGTAATGCGGAACTCCAGCGTATCAAATACCGGATGCGGTCGAATATCCCACCAAATCTTGGCTAACGTATCGGATTTACCAAACGAGCCAACCTTACCCAGCGTACTTTCATATTTTTTATATTCGTTCCATGAATTAAACGAATGGGGAATGCCTGTGCGCGGCAACCGTTCAAACACCACGCTGCGATAAGACTTTAAGCCCGTATCTTCCCCATGCCAAAAGGGAGAACTGGTGGATAGAGCGAGCAAATGAGGGATAAAATACCGCGCCTGGTTCATAATCTCAATCATGAGATTCTTGGATTCCAAATCCTCCCCAAACCCGACGTGTACATGCATTCCAAAAATGAGTAGACGACGCGCCAGCCCTTGCATGTCATCCAGCAACTCTTTGTAGCGAACGCCATCGGTAATGGTTTGTTCATCCCAGCGGGCAAACGGATGCGTGGATGCTGCCACTATTGCCAGCCCGTTTTCAGCGGCCATCGCACTCACAGCCCGCCGCAAGCGTACAATCTCTGACCGCACTTCTTTTACATTGCGACAAACATGGCTGCCCACTTCAACCTGGGATTGCATAAATTCCGGCTTGATATTAAGACTTGTGGGGCGAGCCTGATCTTGCGAGATTAATTCAGTAATATAAGAATGAAGATTCCGCGTTTCAGGATCAATAATTTGATATTCTTCTTCTACGCCTAATGTCAACGGGGGGGTCGGCACACTCATCGTTGCGCTCCTCATAAATATTGGTTTGTTGATATGAGCAGATACTGCGGGATTTGAACGATTTCTAGTTTAGAGGGGATTGGAGGATGATGCAAGCGGGGAATTAAGATTAGAGATCGGGAATTTCCAATCTCTAATCTTAACCATGTTATTCAGACCAATGACGCAAAAATTCAACCAGCAGCCGGGCACCGAAGCCGGTACCGCCCCTGGTGACATAACCTTGTTGTTTTTCTGTGAGTGCCATGCCCGCGATGTCCAGATGCGCCCAGTTATCAAAATCAGCGAACTGCTTGAGGAAGATAGCAGAGGTTGCCACGCCGCCCATGCGACCACCGCTGTTTTTCATATCGGCGACATCTGATTCGATGGCTTTTTGATAGTCATCCCACAGGGGAAGCGGCCAGAGCCGTTCTTGGGTGACTTGTCCGGCGGAGAGCAGTTTGTCACGCAGGTCGTCGGTGGTGCTGAATAGACCGGCCGCCATACCCGCGCCCAGGGCCACAACGCACGAACCTGTTAGCGTTGCTAGATCGATGACGGCATCTGGTTCATATTTTTTAGCGTAGACGAGCGCGTCGGCTAAAACCATGCGTCCTTCTGCGTCGGTGCTAATGATTTCGATGGTTTTACCGTTGCTGGCGGTGATGACATCGGCGGGACGATAGGCATTGGCATCTGGCATGTTTTCGGTGCAGGGGGTGATGCCGATGACCCGCAGCGGCAAGTTGAGCATCCCGACTGTTTTCATGGCACCCAAAACGGCCGCTGCGCCGCCCATATCTGATTTCATGAGTCCCATGCGGTCTGAGGGTTTGATGGAAATGCCGCCGGTATCAAAGGTAATACCTTTGCCTACGAGGACAATGGTGGGCAAGTCTTCTCGATGTCCATTATGTTCCATAACGATGAATTTAGGCGGGAAACCTGCCCCTTGGGCTACGGCAAGGAAGGCGCCCATGTTGTGTTTGGCGGCCCATTTGCGTCCCCCGACAAGCAGTGCCATGTTGTGGTCTTCGGCGATTTGGGTGGCGGTTTGAGCCATTTTCTTGGGGGTGGCGATATTGGGTGGCAAGTTGACTAAATCTCGGGCGAGCGTAGCTCCAGCGACAACGGCCGTTCCCACCCCAATGCCTTGCTCAATCTCAGCCACCTTCGCCTCATCAATCTCCACAATCGTGATACTTTGGATACCTTCATCTTCTTTCTTTTCATAGGTGTACAAGGCGAGCAGCGTGCCTTCCACGGTGGCCTGAGTGGCCGCAGCTACCGGTAAACCGGCGTTGCCCGCGCCATGCACAATGGTGACGACTTCTTTGGCGTTGAGTTCCCGCGCCCGGAGGATGGCAGCAGCGGCCGTTTGGCGCACAGCTTCTACGTTGAAGCCATCCTGTTTGCCCATGCCAGCCACCAACACCCGTTTGGCGGCAATGACGCCGCGTGGATACAAGACGGTGACTTCGCCTGCTTTGCCAGTCAGGTCGCCGCTGGCGATCAGCTCGCGAATGGCGCCGTTGAGTGCCTGGTCTACTGCGCCGACGGCACCGCTGGGTGCTGTGGTTTCTGCCGCGTCAGCCACATCTTTGAATAAATTGACAATGATGGTGTCGGCGGTGCTGTCTTGAATGCTTCCGGTTTTTAATTGGATGTTCATCAATCTCTCCATGGGAAAAGGGTTGGTGTAATTTAGGTATACATCAATTTTGTTGCCATACAATTCTGTCGTGACAACACTTTTGGCTAGCCAGCACGGTTTTGACGCCCCTTTTCCTCACTGTTATACTCCGCGCTTGCTGGGTAATAGTCGAGTAATTAAATAGTCGATTAGCCAGATAGTCAAGGAGCGAGCGGCTGTCAATCATTTCCAGCAATAAAAGAGGCAATATTATGGCAAAACAAGACAAACTAACTCCGCGCAGCGAAGATTTCAACGACTGGTATAACGCCGTCGTGCAAAAAGCAGATTTGGCCGACTATGGGCCAGTGCGCGGCACAATGATCGTTAAGCCCTATGGTTGGGCCTTGTGGGAAAATATTCAAGGCGCACTCGATAGTCGTTTTAAGGCTACCGGGGTACAAAATGCAGGTTTCCCCATGTTTATTCCTATGAGCTTCTTGCAAAAAGAAGCGGCACACGTGGAAGGTTTCGCGCCTGAATTGGCTGTTGTCACCATCGGCGGTGGGCAAGAATTGGCAGAACCGATTGTGGTGCGGCCCACCTCTGAGACCATGATTGGACATGCGTATTCTAACTGGATTCAAAGCTACCGTGATTTACCCCTGCTGCTCAACATGTGGAACAGTGTTGTGCGCTGGGAACTGCGCACCAAGCTGTTCCTGCGCACGCTGGAATTTTACTGGCAGGAAGGCCATACAGCCCATGCTACCGCTGAAGAGTGTGACGAACGTACCCGCATGATGCTGGATGTGTATACTGACTTTGCTGTGAACGAAGCGGCGATACCGGTGATTCCTGGCGTTAAATCAGAGATGGAACGGTTTGCCGGTGCGAACCAAACGCTGACCATTGAAGCGATGATGGGTGATGGCAAGGCGCTGCAATCTGGCACTTCCCACAACCTGGGTGAAAATTTTGCCAAAGCGTTTGATATTCAATATCTGGATAAGAATAATGAACTGCAATACGCCTGGACAACTTCCTGGGGCTTGAGCACCCGCTTCATTGGTGCCATCATCATGACTCACGGCGACGATAATGGTTTGATTATGCCGCCGCGGTTGGCTCCTTACCAGGTGGTGATTGTGCCAATTTATAAGAATGAAGAAGAGCAGGTATCTGTTCTCGAAGCTACCAACCGTATTCAGCAAGAACTTGTGGCTGCGGGCATTCGTGTGAAAGTGGATGACCGTGAAAACTTAAGCCCGGGCTTTAAGTTTAACGACTGGGAACTGCGCGGCGTACCGGCGCGTATTGAAATTGGTCCGCGTGATGTGGAGAAAAACTCGGTGGCTTTGGCGCGGCGGGATGTGCCAGGACGAGAGGGCAAGCAGTTTGTGTCGCAAGAGGGTTTGGGGCAGACGGTGGCTGATTTGCTCGTTGAGATTCAGCAGGCGCTGCTGGATCGGGCAACGAAGTTCCGTGACGACAATACGCATGATGTTGAGAACTATGATGATTTCAAAACGGCCGTTTCCACCGGTTTTGCGCGCGTCTGGTGGGCCGGTGACAATGCCGATGAGACACGCGTCAAAGAAGAAACCAAAGCCACCATCCGCTGTTTCCCCATTGCTCAACCTGGCGGCAGCGGCACTTGCTTCTACACGGGCAAACCCGCCGACAAAATCGCCATATTTGGGCGGGCATATTAATTACTGATGTTACGCAGTAGCCGCCTGAACCAAAGAAACTGGCTCAAGCTGCTGTAATTCACGAAAAGCT
>JACSSI010000259.1 GCA_014879345.1 Anaerolineae bacterium
TGTGTATGAGACTACAAAAGTCTCCTCAAATTTAATGCCAATTCGTATTGGCAAGACTTTTGTAGTCTGTTTTGTTACACAA
The DNA here is from genome assembly GCA_014879345.1 of Anaerolineae bacterium. Taxonomy (GTDB): domain Bacteria; phylum Chloroflexota; class Anaerolineae; order Promineifilales; family Promineifilaceae. Next base: position 83 of record JACSSI010000259.1, read on the forward strand.
AAACTAACTGCACCCGCAGTCGTGACAAGGTGGTGACACCCCCGTGATACGGGCTTGATAACTGTGTGCAAAAATCGTCAGTGGGTAAAAACGGCCGTTATTTTTCAATTAATCCATCAAGGAAAACCATACGTGCAAGAAAACACCTTTGTAATCCGTATGTGGTGCGAACCTAGCGAACACGAAAGTGTAAAACCTCAACTGCGTGGTGTCATCGAGCATGTCACCACCGGTCAACGACAATACATTGCCCACACCGCAGGCATCGGTCAATTTATCCAAACCTACATCCCCAGTACATCCCCCAATTCAAACGACAACACACGCTCAATCAGCCAATGGATCGATCAAGAGAATCAATGAGCAACTTGCGCCTTTTCGAAACCAGCACAGAGTCGTTCATCGTTAAAATCTGGACGACCGAAGAAGATGATAACACGGCCTGGCATGGACAAATCACCCACGTCCTCAGCGGCGAGAAGCAAATCTTCAATTCATTGGCTGAAATTGAGCAATTTATGCTGCCCTATCTCCAAAATATTGGCATGGATTTAGATTCAACTGTCTTCAACTAAGGAAATCGCATGATCGCAGATTTAGATCAGACTATTGAAAAGTTAATCACCGCCGAGTTACCCATCAAAAATGGGGAAATTGATATCGCCTTTGACCAACCCAAACGAGAATGGAGTGCACGCCTGTCCCGGCCCACACTCAACTTTTTCTTATTCGATATACGAGAAAACAACGTCCTACGCCAACATCAATGGGAAAAAATGGCGCAGATGCAAGGGAACGGCGGCCCGCCCCACATCCAACAAAAACGCACACCTTTCCGTATCGACTGCCATTACATCATCACCAGTTGGGCTGCCAATCCAAAGGATGAACACCGGCTGCTCTCCCGCTGCTTGTTGACATTATTTCGCTACCCGCTGCTGCCAGACACATTCAAAGTTGGCGATATGAAAGAGCAGCCTTTCAAAGTTCAGACAAAACTGGTCACGCATGATCATTTAACCAACCCGGCCGAATTATGGGGTGCCATGGACAATGAAATTCGGCCATCCATGTCTTATCTTGTCACCCTGGCCGCAGATCCGTGGACAGAGGTCACTGGCCCTGCCGTTACCTCTTACACCATGACCACGGGCATTGTGGAAAATTTGCCTGGGCCACGCATTAATGTGGAAACGGCCGTTACCACCCACCACATCGCCGGCACCATCACCACAAAAGACACACCTCAAGCCAACATCACCGTCGCCATTAAAAACAGCGGCTTCGTCAGCACCACCAACAATGACGGTCAATACATCCTCGGCAGTCTGCCAGAAGGCAAACATACCCTCGTCGCCTGGCCCGCTGAAGGAAAACCAGTAGAAAAAACTATCACCATTCCCGGCACAGGCTACGACATCGAGCTGTAGCTCTGCCCAGTACCCAAAAACAAGCTCGACAAGGAGCATATATATGCCAAACCTCTCACAAAACAAACGGAACCGCGCCCCGCCTTAAGCAGCGAGCCAGTCTGATTACCCAGACAAACGTATTCAGCAATTAGGTAAAAGCGGGAAGGTAATCAAAAGCCTGCGAGATACAAGTTAAAAACAGTTTGCAATTTACCACAACCATCTTTATTGCGTCCTCCATAACTGATACCTTCCATGGAACACGTAATATAAAAGGAGATTTAAAATGCCTGCAACCTACACCACACCCGGTGTATATGTAGAAGAAGTCGATAAAGGTAGTAAGCCCATAGAAGCCGCTGGCGCCTCTATGGCCGCTTTCGTCGGCATCACCGCAGAGGCCAGCACCAAGCGCATTGACCCTGAAACCGGTGAACGCATCCCCGTGCAGTCCCTGATCAACAAAGCCACCCTCGTCACCAACTGGACACAATACCAGAACGTGTTTGGCGGCTTTGTAGCCGGTGCATTCATGCCCGATGCCGTTTATGGTTACTTCAACAATGGCGGTGGTGCTTGCTACATCGTAAGCATCAAGGCACTCAACGAAAGCACAGATAGTGCCACGGCCGCTTCTGTCACCATCCCAGGCGCAACCGCCAAAAGCAAGGGTCTCACCGTCACCGCCAAAATCGCTGGCGCAGGTGGCAACGACTACAGCGTCACCATCAAAACCGAAGACGAAAAAGCTGGCACCTTCACCATGACTGTCGGCAGCGAAAGCAAAAGCGGTCTTACCCTCAAAAAAGGCGACGGCTTTGTGGGTGATGCCGAATTCACCGCCGTCACCATTAGCGATGTGGGAACGGCCGTTGCTGATGGCACCTACCAGCTAGAAGGCGGCGGCTCCGCCCCGCTCAAAGCCATGGACTTCATCGGTGATGTCGTCAAGCGCACCGGCCTGGCCGGTCTGGAAGCATTGGACGATGTGCGCTTAGTCCTCTGCCCCGACCTCATGGCTGGCTACGATGGCTCTGACGCTGCTAAAGAAACCGTCAAAGCCGTACAAACCGCCATGATCGCAGATTGTGAACGGCTGCGTTATCGTTTCGCAGTTCTGGACACCCCGCCTGGACTCAATGCCCAACAAGCCAAGGAATGGCGCGAATACGTCAACTTCGACTCCTCATTTGCCGCCATGTACTATCCCTGGATTGAAATTGCAGACCTGAGCGACAGCCCACAAACCACCAAGTTTGTGCCACCCAGCGGCCACATGGTCGGTGTCTACAACCGTGTAGATGCTCAGATAGGCTTCCACAAAGCACCCGCCAACGAAATCGTAGCGGGCGCGATGAGCGTGGAACTCAACCTCACCAAAGGCGAACAAGGCGTCTTGAACCCCATTGGCGTGAACTGCATTCGCTCCTTCCCCGGGCGCGGCATTCGTGTATGGGGCGCACGCACCCTCAGCAGCGACGGCTCCTGGCGTTACATCAACGTGCGCCGCTTGTTCATCGTTGTCGGTGCATCATTGGATTCTGGTATGCAATGGGTTGTGTTTGAACCCAATGACCACACCCTTTGGGCAAAAGTCCGCCGCGATGTCAACGCCTTCCTCAGCACAATCTGGTTAAGTGGTGCACTCTTTGGCACAACAAAAGACCAGGCATTCTATGTCAAATGTGATGAAGAAATTAACCCAACCGAAATTCGAGACCTGGGGCAGTTAATCATCGAAATTGGCATGTCACCCGTTAAACCAGCAGAATTTGTGATCTTCCGCCTCAGCCAATGGGCTGGCCCGAATGCAGAATAATCATAAATACATAATTAAAGGAGATAATTATGCCAACATCAATTGATAGCGCCCGTGAAGATCCACTTGTTGGTTTTCATTTTGGTGTAGAAATTCAAGGTAAGGTATCAGGCTACTTCACAGAATGCTCCGGTCTCGGTTCTGAGCAAGAAGTCATCGAGCATAAGGTTGTAAATGAAAAAGGTGTGGAAGTGGTGATGAAGATTCCAGGACGTTTGAAATGGGAAAACATCACACTGAAGCGCGGCATTACCAGCAGCATGGACATATGGACCTGGCGTAAAGAAGTAGAAGATGGGTCTGTGGGATCTGCCCGTGCCGACGGTTCTATCGTCATGTATGACCAAACACTCAAAGAAATCGCTCGTTGGAATTTCCAAAGAGGGTGGCCGGTGAAGGTAACAGGACCGAGTGTCAAAGCAGACAGCAATGAAATCGGCATTGAAGAACTGACCATCGCTCATGAATACATCGTACGTGTGAATTAACACGGTTGGATAAGGAGGTGGCAGTAGGGTAACGCCCTACTGCACCTTCAATCCTTGAACAAACTATGACTGTGCAAACTGAGTTTGAATTTACATTACCCAAGGGATTCATCGACGAGAACGGCCAGGTACACCAACATGGACGTATGCGCCTGGCGCGTGCCATCGATGAGATGGAAGCTATTGAACACCCAGGTGTTAAGGCCAAGCAATCCTACTTACCAGCGCTTTTGTTGGGTCGGGTTGTGGTGCAATTAGGCACTTTGGAGAAAGTAACACCCAAAACTATCGCCAATCTTTTTGCGGTGGATATGGTGTATTTGCAAGACATGTATCTGCGCCTGAATGGCACAGAGAGTGTGATGGTGGGCGCAATTTGCCCCCATTGCCACAATCAATTTCAACTACAAGTAGCCCCGTTGGGCTAATAATTCGGTTTGTCGCACAACGGTAATGCTGATGATGACTGAACTCATCACGACAAACCGATGATTCAAGGGTCACCTATGTCTGATAATGATTTGAATACGATTGGCAAAAGTGAGACCAGTCAATCACAACAGTTAACACCAGAATTAGTAAAACAGGTCACAGACAAGGTATACCAACTATTCTTGAGGGATTTAAAACGAGAAAATGAACGGCGAAGAATTCACAATCCACACTACCGTCGTTAGAGAGAGTTTGTGATGATTGATTCACTGGGCAAGTTATCCAGGATATTTACAAATGCAGCCCCCACATTTCGCTTTGTGGTGATGGTTAATGGCGCACCGTATGGCGTCTTTACGGAATGTGATCTACCTGTGGTGGAATGGGATCTGACTCCTGTGCGGGAAGGCGGGTTGAATACACGGGTTCACCAACTATTGGGGCGGCGAAAAGAAGCAAGATTAACGCTTAAAAATGGTGTGGGTACCAGCGCTTTTATTGCCTGGTATTTGTCAACGATGGCTGGTGTTTTTGATACCCAAGGAGCAGGTTTGCGCCGTTCAGTTACCGTCATTTTGCTTAATTCGCTCAAAATTCCGGTGATGACCTGGCATATTGAGAATGCGATGCCTGTAAAATGGTCTGGCCCTCAATTAAAGACGAGTGAAAATAGTGTGGCTATTCAATCGTTAGAGCTGATTTGTGGTGAAATCACTATTACTCCAGGAGTTGGACTTGGATGATCAGTTCTAATAAATCACCTAAATCCCAAAACACGCTGGTAAACCGCTTGCAACGATATGCCCAGGCATCAGCTATTTTTCGTTCTACCGATTCTGATGATGGCAGCGTAGGTGGCAGTATCCAGCGTTCTGCAACGGCACCGTCTAAAGCTATTATGCTCTCGGGGCCATCGACGCTACCTATTGGACGAACGGTTCCGGCACAAGGTGTTGGCAGTGTTCCATTTATTTCTGATGCTTTTCTGCCGGCGCCACCGGTTAGTTCTATGCCGTTGATTGATCCGGCTGCCGCTGCTATTGAGCATGTTACTCAGGTGCAGCGTTCGCCTGCGCCTCAAGTTTTCACAAGTCCCCAGGTGGCTCCAGAACAGGTGGCTCCAGAACAGGTGGCTCCAGAACAGGTGGCTCCAGAACGGGTGGCTCCAGAACAGGCAGCCCCGGCTCCGCTTGCGGAAAGTTCAGCATCAGAGCCAGGCGTGGTGCAAGCAGCGCCAAAATCTGAGGATGATTTGGGCGGGGCATGGGGGCGGTTACAACGCATTTTTAAGGGTCATGAGGAGAAAAAGGCGTCTTCTGAAACAGCCGCCCCGACCACGCCGGATGTCCAACGAGCAGAAATGAGAGAAACGGCCGTTTCCCCTCCATCACCCCCCGCCATCCAGCCATCCAACCCAATCCAACCCCCTGCCAAACCCAAACAAGCACCTCTGAGTTCTGTGTGGCCTGTGGAGCGCGTCGAACCAGAGGGAATAAATGACGAACCTGTGGTGATGCGCCAGCCAGACACACCCATCTCAACAGAACCGGTGCAATCACCCGATCAATTAGAAACCATTCGCACAAAACTCAGTGATGTTTCCGCCAGTCGGCAGAGTGATTCTTCAATTGAATTGCATCTGCCACGTCGTCCCCGCCCCGCACCTGTTCCAGACAAGCCAAAACAAGAGGATGCGAATAAAGCATTCTGGGATCGGTTATACAAGAGAGAAAGCGAAGAGCCAGCACCTGTCCAACGCACCATTGATACTGAAATTGGCCCGCTGCCAGCAGATATGTGGGAAATTTTAGGGGAGAAGCCGCCGGAAACAGCAGCAGGTGGAGACGCTTCTTCATCAACCATACAGGCCAAGCCCATGGAAACAGAAGCTGCCGCAACCACCTCTGAGCCAGTCAGCAAGGAAATGGCAGCAGGAGAAACGGCCGTTCCCCCATTTTTAGCCGAACGGTCAACCAAAAGCCCACCAGCCCAGCCAACGACTGATGCCGTGCAGCGAGCCATCGCCGCCGTCGAAACACCTCAAGCCAGCCCCAAACCGGTAGAAGAAACGGCCGTTTCAACAGGTCAGCCTAAAGAAACCACAGCAGCAACCACCGCTGCCCCAGAAAAAGCACAGCCAGCGGCAGACAACGTGCCAGTCACGACGCCACCAACCGTTGCGCCAACACACACAGGCGCGGAACCCGTTGTTCAGCGCCTTGCTGAAACCTCAGTTGAAGGTGATGCGGTTCCAGTGAAAACGGTTGAGCAATCGGCAAAAACTGAGGCAGCACAACGCCCTGCTGAAGCGTCAACAGCACCAGAACAATCAACGACAAGTGAAACAACCAACATCCAACGTGCCATCGCTGCGGCGGAAGCCCCGACAACGCCCAAGCCTGAAACAGCCATACCAGCAGCCCAAACAGTGCAGCCCAAACAGGCGGATAGTGACGCTTCTCCCACAAAAACAACGTTGGCCGTTTTGCCAGAGCCAAAATTTCAGTCACCGGGTCAAACAGATAACGATGATACGCCGGGCATCTCAAAAAGTATGTCAGTCGAGACCACGACAGCGGCACAAAGAACAGTCGATTTAAATGCAGAAACAGGGCCTTTGCCGCCATTGCCCGCTGAGGCACAAACGGCCGTTCCC
>JACSSI010000260.1 GCA_014879345.1 Anaerolineae bacterium
CCATCGCTTGCAGCGCATCACGCGCGTTGAGGAAGCGGCGGCGATGTTCCGTATCAGCCCGGGTGAGCAGCATTTGGCCGACATGGATGCCATAAATTTCAAAAAAGCGTTCCCAATTCCACATCAGCCAGCTTTGCCCCACAGCGGCCAGCAGTTGCTTGCTGGCAAGCGTGGGCGGCAGGGCGGGGAAGTTCATGCGCTGTTTGCCAGCAGCGATGGCACCGGAAGAGCAGATGATGATGTCTTTGCCCTGTTGATGCAGTGCGGCACATTGGCGCACGATGTCAACCATATGGGGCCAATCGAGGCGGGGCGAACCGCCGGTAAGTACGCTGGTGCCTAGTTTGACGACGATTCGTTGGTACATGGGGGTAGTCCGTAGTGCGTAGAACGTAGTGCGTAGCTTTACTTAACTGCGCATTACGCACTCTATTTTTTAGTATCCTGTTTCACGGTTGACAAGGTTGAGCAGGGGTTTGCCATGTATGTAGCGACGCAGGTTTTCGGCGAAGAGGTCGGTGGCGCGTTCGTCGTAGTCGGGGGTGAAGCCGCTGGTGTGGGGGGTGAGGATGACGTTTTCTAGCTGCCAGAGCGGGCTGCTATCGGGCAGGGGTTCTTGTTCAAATACGTCGAGGCCAGCCCCGGCGATCCATCCTTTTTTCAGGGCGCGGATGAGGTCGTTTTCGTTGACGGTGCCGCCGCGCCCGATGTTGATGAAGTAGGCTGACGGTTTCATGGCGCGGAACATTTCTTCGTTGAAGAGGTGGTGGGTTTTTTCGGTGTCGGGCAGGATGTTGACGATGTAGTCACATTCGGCGACCATGGAGCGGGTGGCTTCGCCAGGATAGATGCGGTCTGGCAGGCTGCCCTGGGGGTCGCCGGTTCCGGGAATGATGTAGCCGGTGTCTTCGATGTGGCGGGCGTCTCGTTTGGTGGTGAGGATGATCATGCCAAAACATTTGGCTAAACGGGCCAGTTCACGGCCGATGGAGCCGTAACCGACGATGCCGACTGTTTGTCCACGCAGTTCGGCGGGCAGGTAGTTGTCCCAGCGATTTTGGGGCCAGGCGGCTTCATTTTTGATTTTGAACCAGGTGGGAACGCGCTGTGACCAGGCCAGGATTTGGGTGAGGGCGTATTGTGCCATGTTGGGGGCGTGTATGCCGCTGGTGGTGGTGAACAGGATGTCGCTGTCCCAAAAGGGTTGGTTTGTGATGTGGTTGATGCCTGCGGAGTGGAGTTGTACCCAGCGCAGGTTGGGGGCGATTTCTGGTTTGGGCAAGCCGCCGTATGTGTACATGATTTCGGCATTGGTAGCACGGTCTTCGGGATAACGGCCGTTTGCGCCCACATAATGCTCTACTTTGATTTCACTGGAGACGGCTTGTAGTTTGTCTAATAGATTTTGGGGGAAGGAGGCAGTGACTAGAATTTCTATCATGTTCTTTCCTTAAATTTTTGACTTAGGCCGAGCCGAGGAAAATAAAAGACGGCGATACTGATGATGATGGTGGCGAGCGCCGCAATGATGAGCCATCGTGATTCTTCCAGGCTGTTGAGGCTGGTGTTATTGGTGCTGGTTCCAGAGCTGTTTTCTGTTGTGGGGTTTGTTGGTTCGGTATCTACCAGGGCTACTTGTGCAGAGGTGGCAGTGGGGCTTGGCTCTTCGGCGGTGCTGGTGGGCGCAACGGCCGTTACCGCAGAGGTGGATGTGGCTGAGGGCAGCTTGGTCACCACACCGGCTTCGTTTTCATGATTGCTGAGGTCATCTGCCGCATACTGCCCATCTCCAAAACCAAACATGACGGCCCAATATTGCCGTCCACTTTGTGGGTTGATGGCGGTAGCTACGCCAAATTCCACGTAATCTTCGCTGATGAGTAACCCATGATGGAGTTCGTTGGCAAACCACCATTCCCAGGCCGCATCGGCACCGCCCACGCCGCCGTAGATGATTTCGGTGACATGTTCAGTATACCCTGCTGCTTCTGCGCGTTGTTGTGGATTGGCACCGGTATCATCGTAATGACTGATGAATTCGGTAGCAACCATGGTATCGACAACCCATTGGGAAGCCTGAGCGAGTTTTTCATCTTGATAGTAGGCGGGCAGACCTAGTTCTGTGCGGTAGTTGTTGATGCGTTCTTTCATGTGAACGGCCGTTTCCGGTGGTGAGGTGGGTGTTGGATCTTGTGCCGCTAAAGGGCTGCCGCCTAACGCAAAAATTTGCTTTGAAGAGACCCCTAAAAGCAACCACAAAGCAAACATCATTAGCCATATATTTTGTTTCATAAAGACGAGTTTAGCACATTTGTCCCGTTGGTAAAGATTTTTACAATAATTTTTAAGCCAAATTATTACCTGCATTTTTGTGCGGTTTGTTGATTGTGACAACATTATTCAATAATTTCAACTTGATAAAATGGCATCAGCAAGCCCTGTTTTTCATAAAATCTGCGACTATTTTCTTCATAAATTCGTACTGCAATCAGCAACAAAACCCACTATTTTTACTTGAGGCGTTGCCCCATGATTGGGGTACATCACGATGAAGGAAAATTTGTAACGCGATTTGCCAAATCGCGCACCATCTTTGAAGGAGATAGGAAATGGAAAAAAGAGGTTCGATTATTGGGGGGATTATTTTGATTTTGTTGGGGGTTTTCTTTTTACTCCTGCAATTTTTCCCCGGATTGGCTGATCTGTTTAACCTGAGTCAACAGTGGCCGCTGATCATTATTGGCGCTGGTATCTTGTTTTTGTTGGGTGCCTTGTTGGGTAATCCGCCGTTGGCCGTGCCTGGCATGATTATCTCCGGCACGGGGCTGATTTTATATTATCAAAATACATCGGGTGATTGGGGCAGTTGGGCTTATATCTGGGCACTCTACCCTGTTTTTATTGGCGTGGGCATCATAATAATGCATATCCTGCAAGGTGCCTGGCGGCAAGGTTTGCGTGAAGGCGGTGTTTTGGTCTTAATTGGTGTGGTGCTGTTTGTGGTGTTTGCCGGGTTCTTCAATGGCTTTGGCGGCCTGGGCCGTTTTTGGCCGATTTTGATCATTTTAGGTGGCTTGTGGCTGCTCTGGAAAAGTCGTGGTGCGGCTCAGGGTAAGGCTAACAAAGAGAAAGAGTTAGATTAACAAACATGCAACCTTTTAGGCAGACTGCCGTATTGAAAAGTGATTTTGAAAGATATTTTTACGGAGGTAAAAACGATGAAAAACAAACGATTGGTACGTAGAAGTGATAGCCGAATGCTCTTTGGTGTGGCCGCTGGTGTGGCGGATTATATTGGGGTTGATCCTGTGATTATCCGCTTGCTATTTGTGCTGCTGACACTGATGGGGGCGCATGGCATTCTCATTTATTTGATTTTGCTCATTGTGATGCCCGAGGAAGGCGTTTCAGTGGCGAAGGCGAACCCGTTTGATGAAGAAGAGATTGTCATCAAGGGGATGTAGTTTTTTACTGATTGATTCCTGTTAGGGTGCTGTCATCTCTGGCACAGGCATGATGATGCCTGCTTCAATCTCCTGACGCCGGAGTTTCAGATAACGGCCGTTCTTGCATTGCTTATGTGGGAACGGCCGTTTTTATTTAGACCTGACACCTTGTTTTTGCGCAAAATAAGGTGTCAGGTTTGGGAACGTGTTATGAATAACGGCTGTTCCCCACCTTACTCTTAATGTCTCTGGGCAAGAATCATCTACTGCCCATTTACGAAGCCAATTGAAGGTCATCATCACTCAGACTGCCAAAGTCAAAGGCAACAATATCCTCATCCGCCACGTCTGCAAAACCCATAGACAGACCTTGCGGATCTTCATATGAACGAGCCAGATTGCCACGCGGCACCAGCCGAATCTGTTGTTCAGACGTCAATACCACAAAATTCACCAACTGAAAACCCGCTTTTTCAATGCCCCGTTTAGAGGCCATATTATCTACCCGATGACCCAGCCAAAATTTTTCCGCGTCGTTTTGCTCCTGGCGCAAGATGGCCTGGAGCAAGTGAGGGTAAATGCCGCGTCCGCGCCACGCTGGCAGCGTGGCAAAATCCCACAAACCACGATTCGGTGGCGTTATCGGCCAAAAAATGTCAGCTACCCCCACCGATTTGGCACCACACCAGCCATATCCGGTCGGCTGATTTTCTAAGAAGGCTACATAGGCTGTGTTCTCATCCTCCAGACGCGCTTCTATCTTCTTTGGTGTCAGATTGTGCAGCTTGGTCAACAAAGGCACATCCACCACACGCTCACAACGAAAATCTGGCAGTGGGGGTAATGAAGGCAGATCATCACCACGCCACCAAGTATAGGTCATTGCCATCAGTGAATGGGTCATGTTCGTTTCCTTTTTGAGGGATACCACTTTTTAAAAGAGATATTGCACACGAGGGAAAGGATAACATACTGGAAACGGCCGTGCCATGTGCTGGAGTGTACGGATTTTCCATCAACCCAACAGCAGGGTTGATGTCACCAATTTGAATGCCGTGTAGCTGGCGTTGGTGTTCCAGGCTGACGCTCTCACAGGGAACGGCCGTTGTCGTTGCTGTGCATAGACTCATGGCAGCATAGGTGTTCTGGTTGGTTCAATTGGCAGGTCTGGGTGAGCAATATGAATCAATGTAATAAGGATGGCCGTTTTCCAAAAATGCTTCACATAGCTCTGATGATAAACTATTTAGGCCACTTTCATATAAAAGGAGGAATTTCAGGTCGCTCAAATCACTAATTTCCAAAGGCAAGCCGGTCAGTTTGTTGTAATTTAAATTAAGCTCAACTAAATTAATTAGATTACCGATTTCTGGCGGAAGGTTAGTCAAGTTATTGCGCTCCACATTGAGAGAAGTTAGATTACTCAAATTACCGATTTCCGGAGGCAGGTTGTTCAATCGATTATCTGATAAATTGAGTGAAGTCAGGCTGGCAAAATTACCAATTTCAGGCTGTAGGGTAATTAGATCGTTGGCACCTAAATTAAGGTAGGTCAAGTTCGCAAGATTTTCAATTCCAAGAGGTAGGCGGCTTAGGTTATTGTCATTTAATTTTAGGCGGGTTAAGTTCGTAAGATTTTCAATTCCAGGCGGCAGGTTACTGTTTAATTTATTGTAACTTAAATCAAGTTCGTTCAAATTGCTTAAATCCCAAATTCCCGAAGGTAGACTACTCAGTTGGTTGGCACTTAAATCGAGTTTGGTCAAATTGGTCAGATTCCCAATTTCTGGGGGTAAATCCTTCAGCCGATTGCCATATAGATATAGTTCGGTAAGGTTAGATAGGTTCCCAATTTCTGGCGGCAGACTGCTTAGAAGATTTCCATTTAGATATAGTCCGGAAAGGTTGGATAGCTTCCCAATTTCTGGCGGCAGGCTGCTTAGAAGATTTCCTCTGGCATTGATCGACATTAGTTTAGTTAATCGGCCGATTTCTGATGGTAAGATGCCCAGAATATTGTCAGATAATTGGAGTTCAGTGAGGTTAGACAGATTACCAATTTCCGACGGCAGTCTGCTTAGAGGATTTCTCTCCACTTTAAGGCTGGTTAGCTTAGTTAGGCGACCGATTTCTGGTGGTAAGCTGAATAGATCATTATTATATAAGTAGAGTTCGGTAAGGTTAGACAGATTGCCAATTTCTGGAGGGAGGCTACTTATCTCATTGTCAACTATACTGAGATGGGTCAAATTAGTCAGATTGCCAATTTCCGGTGGGAGACTACTTATCTCATTGCGGCCTATACTGAGATGGGTCAAGTTAATCAGATTGCCGATTTCTGGGGGGAGGCTGCTTATCTCATTGCTGCCTATAATGAGATGAGTCAAGTTCGTAAGATTGCCAATTTCTGGAGGAAGGCTCTTTATTTCGTTACTTCCTATATTAAGATGGGTTAAGTTGGTAAGATTGCCAATTTCCGAAGGAAGATTTCCCGACAAGCGATTGAAATGAAGATCAATCTCGATAACCTGATTAGCATCATTGCAAACAACTCCAAACCAGGAACAGGGAGTGGTTCCTATAAACCAAGAACAGGGGGTGTATCCTATCTCCCAACAACCTCTACGATACCAAGCCCCACCATGAGTCTCCATAAAAAAAGCAAACAATGCTTGGCATTCTGCTTGTGATATTTGAGTGATAGTTGTACAAAAATCAGGATCAAGAGTAGGGGTCGGTATGTTCGTTGGTCTTGGTATGCTCGGATGTGTTGGCCGGGGTGTCATCGTCGCTGTCGGCTTTGGGATATTGGTGATTATTATAGGTGGCGGTTTTGAGGGGGGGACTATCGTCGATCTTGGGGAGCTGATTACCATTGTGGCTGGCTCTGTAACTGCTAAAGTGGGATGTATCCATGATATTGTAGCTATTTCCACTCCAGTCTCTTTGCAGCCATTTAACAAGAACAATATCAAAGGAAAGAGAATTATTCGTCTCATCTGTCACACCCACTTCAGTCTATTAATGATTAGGGTAACAGTCAAAATAACATTGCAATCAACGAGTATCTGGCGTTTCATCTCCTACTGGCATACGATAACTCGAGAAGTAAATATTGAGTTGAAAAATGGAATGCGCTTTTCAATGACACAGGCGTTTTCATGCGGATTTTCAGAGGTAGCCCAGCGGTCGTTGAAGGCTTGAATGTTTGTTTGTGTACTGTCTCCCATGGAACCCATCCTGTTTTGACGCCAATAAAGTCTGCTAAAGGATAGCTTAATGGAAACGGCCGTGCCATGTGATGGATGTTGTAAATGAAGTAACATGTAACCTTCCGGATGTTTAAAACTTCCGGGAGATTGGCACAAAAAATACCCCCGCACGGACTCGAACCATGATCTACCGCTTAGGAG
>JACSSI010000261.1 GCA_014879345.1 Anaerolineae bacterium
GCTGGCTGTGCCAACCGGCGTCAGCGAGATGCCGATGAGCGATGAAGAGACCATCACCGGGGCGCGAAACCGGGCGTTGGCTGTCCGGCAAGCCGCCAACGCCGACCTCGGTTTTGGGCTGGAAGGGGGTGTGCATCCAGACCCGCTCGGGTTATTGCTGCAAGGATGGGTGGTGGTGACGGATGGAAACGGCCGTGAGGGAGTGGCCTGTGCCGGTCGGCTGCGGCTGCCGCCTATGATTGCCGACCGCGTCTTGGCTGGCGAAGAACTTGGCCCGGTGATGGATGATCTGCTCGGCGAAGCCAACGTCAAAGCCAAAGGCGGCGCGATTGGCGCGTTGACGGCTGGTCTGATTCCCCGTGAACAATCGTTTGCGGTGGGCGTGGGGTATGCACTCTCGCCTTTCGTCGCACCTGAGTTTTATAGCTAAAAGTGGCAGAGTGGCAGAGTAGCAAGTAACATAGTCTGATCATTACAAATCTATCAACTAATCGACTATATTAATTGCCTATATGACAATCTTTCCCATTGATACAAACTTTGACGTATCCTTTGCAAACAACTTAGCTCAACTTGAATCCTATAACAAGCATATTTACCGACCAAACACCTATTTACATAAATGGTGGGCACGACGATGCGGTACTACTTTCCGCTTAATTCTTAAATCATTGGTCGAAGATGAGACCAAACAAGATTATTATTCATCTGGGGGACTGGAAAATAAAATTATTTTAGATCCAATGATGGGTGGTGGAACAACCATACATGAAGCAATACGTATGGGAGCCAATGTAATTGGAGCCGATTTAGATCCGATTCCAGTATTACAGGCAAGAGCTAGCTTAACCAATATATCTTTAGAAGAATTAAAAGATGCCTTTGCAACAGTTTATGATGGTATTTCGACAGTTCTTTCTCCCTTTTATAAAACAGATTGTCCTTTTTGTGCGACATCCGTACCTCTCCAATATGTTCTATACGGTTGGCGAAAACACTGTGTCTGTAGTGAAGCATTATTCATAGATTCAACTACTCTTCGTTACAATAATGATGGATCAATTATCTCCATTGATCCATCCAGCCACGCTATATTAAAAGATGAAACAGTTTTATTTGTGCCAGAGCATGTTCCGGCAATCCCTCTGTTGACTCCAAAAAACAAACGCTGTACTGTTTGTAGTCAACCTTATCAAGAAGATTTGTCCATACCCTACTACCAACGATACGAACCCATTGCCATTGTAGGACATTGTCCAACGCATGATCTCTTCTTTACCCCTCCGCGTACAGCAGATATTGATACTATTGCTCGAGCCAATGAACAGCGAGTTCACTGTGGCTTTGATCCCGCCGACTTTAGCGTATTAACAGGGGCGAAATCAAAGAGCCTTCATTTACGAAAAATAGATCATTACCTCGATCTTTTCTCTAGTAGACAATTGCTTTATTTACAATCAGCAATGACTCATTTGGCTCAATTGGATCCAATAACGAAACTGAACATGGCCTTACTTGTATCCACATCGCTGGAATTTAACACAATGCTATGCGGTTACAAAGGTGATAAAAAGAGGCGTCCAGGTGCAATTCGACATGCGTTTGCCTACCACGCTTATTCCTTTCCCTATACAGCAATAGAAAACAATCCTATCAATCCAACACGAACATCAGGAACACTCAAGAATTTATTTCATAGTCGTATCGAACGTGGTCGAATTTGGGCAGCAAATCCTGTTGAACGCCAAGTAAAAAACAATCAAATTGATAAAGTAATAATCACTGGTGAAGAAGATGCAGGGATAGAATATTCTGATTTTGTTGACCTACAATCGGATATA
Source organism: Anaerolineae bacterium (assembly GCA_014879345.1). GTDB lineage: Bacteria > Chloroflexota > Anaerolineae > Promineifilales > Promineifilaceae. The sequence continues at coordinate 1,842 of JACSSI010000261.1, forward strand.
CGTCGTTTCTTACTTATTCAAGGATCATCGACATCATTGGATAAAATACCCAGTGATAGTGTAGATGCCATAGTCACAGATCCCCCCTATTTTGACAGTGTGCAATACAGCGATTTAGCCGCTTTCTTTCGTGTCTGGCTTCGTCAGTTTTTACCAGACGACGATATTTGGCAATATGCACTAAACGATTCAGCTGTTGAAACCACAACCAATGGGAATGGTAAAGATTACACAACAATTTTAAGTGGGATTTTTACGGAATGTGCACGCGTACTAAAGGAAAATGGCCGTTTCATTTTCACATATCATCATTGGAATCCTATTGGCTGGGCTGGATTAACCAACGCCCTCAAACAATCTAATTTCATCCTTATCAATAATTATGTTGTTCACTCAGAAAATTTGGCGTCCCGTCATATCGTTGGCCAAAATGCGTTAGAACATGATGTGATTTTAGTCTGTGCACCAGCAGAACCGAAAGACATCTCTAAATGGAAAGAAATAGACATTATAAGAATGGCTGATAGTCAGAATTTTTGCGAGGATTGTGGTTCTGTCGTTGGATGGTTACTCGCACACGATTACACAAAGGACGAAATTTCAGCATATTGGGAAACACTTTTTGCAAACACAATATCTGTAAAAAATCAATCAAATCAAGAAGCCAACCCTACCATATCAGAGGAATGAGCTATTAGTGTAGAATAGAGTAAGAAAAATGCCAGCGTCACAGTTTTGAATACCGCTAAAAATTCAGCGGCATAAAATCAATTTGTTTAGGTACATCACTATGGCAGAACAAAATATAACTCCTATTCCTTCTGAACTATCATTTAGAGTTAGTCCACGTACAATGCAGATGTTGGGACGAGAAAACATTTCTAGTCCAATCATCAGCGTCTTAGAATTAGTAAAGAATGCATATGATGCTGATTCGACAAGAGTTGAAGTTATTTTCGAGAATACATCTACACCGGATGGGCGTATTATTATTTCTGATGATGGCGAAGGGATGAACTTGGAGGATTTGCGCGACAAGTGGATGGTGATTAGCACAGACAACAAAAGCAGATCATCAATCACAGCCACAAAAAAACGCCAAAAAGTCGGAGAAAAGGGGATAGGTCGATTGGCAATGGATCGTCTGGCACGCCAAGTTGTCGTTAGAACCCATCGCCCGAACAGCCCTGGCATTGAGTTGCTTATTGATTGGGATAAATATGAGGGCGACAAAGGGGAACTTAACCAAATCAGCCATCCTTTACACATCATACCAACGCGAGAGGATGGTTTATCTGGGACAACCTTAATTCTAACCAACCTCCGTGATCGATGGACACAAAATGACTTCGAATCACTCTATAAAGATCTATCCTTGCTTGTCGCTCCGTTAACACAAAAAGTTACAGATTTTTCAATTTACTTCGAATCTTCCAATGCTCCAGAACTAACTGGCGAAGTTACCAGCATATTAACGGATGTAGCTGAATATACACTTGTATCAACGCTTGATAAATCAGGACAAATACACCACAAACTTACACACCGTTCAGGCGATATTGTTGAAGACCGCCGGGGTTGGGCTAGTGCCTTTGGTTTATCTCCAGGTATAATGCCACATTGTGGGTCGTTACAATTTCACCTCCTTTTTTATCTACGAGACGCGAAATCTTTGCAGGACACAAATATAAAACTTAGTCAACTAAGAGACTTTCTGCAGCGGTATCATGGCGTTCGCATATATCGAGATGCGTTCCGAGTTAAACCATATGGCGATCCTGGCGGAGATAAAGATTGGCTGCAATTAAATGCTAGGTACGCTCGAGGAAGGTATGGCGTTCGTGCTGAATCGAAATGGCGCTTAGCAGAAGGACAAGTTATTGGAACTGTACTTATAACACGCGATGAGAATTCTGACTTACGCGACCAAACGAATCGTGAAGGGTTAATTGAGAACGATGCCTACAACGACATGAAAAAGTTCTTGTTGCATGGCATTCAATTTTTGGAGCGCGAACGTCAAAAGCAAGTGCGCGGAGAAAAACAAAAAGAGAAGTCCGTTCCTGCACCCGTCCCTGTTGATGAATCTATTGTCGACATTGAGAATCGGTTAAGTACAATTTCTACAGAACTACGAGAAATAGCAAAATCCCCATCTCTTTTTTGGGCAGATACTGTAAATGAACTGGCTGATTCAGTTGATAAAGTACGTTTGCAACCACTTAAAAATCTGCAAACAACTGTCGAGGAAGATCAATTAGATGCAGAACAGCGGCAAACTGAATATCAGTTGATGGTTGGCTTGAGTACATTGGGTATCGCCATAACTGCCTTCGGACATGAAATCGCACGGGTCATCAACAACGTTCAGGCACGTACACGACTGATAGCTTACGCACTGGGTAATTTGCCAACAGAAGCGAACCCACAAGTGGATAAAGATATACAAGTTTTGTCTGAGTCAGCCGGACAAGTACAGGCATGGGGTAAATTTGCGTTAGATCGCGTACGCCGAGATAAAAGAACGCGCACATACATCAATATTAACCAGACTATTCGCACATTGATGGAAGAGTTTCGCCTACCTTTGGAACGCGACCATATCCAAGTTCACCTTAATTTGTCTGACGATGTCCCATCTTTTTACGCCTTCAAAATGGATATGGAGGCAATTCTCATCAATTTCACCACGAATGCGAAAGAAGCCATGCGCTATGAACCGATCCAACAACGAAAAATCGAGGTTTTGACGCATTTTAGCGCCATCTCGCAGGAGATAAAGCTCAGATTTGCTGACAGCGGGTGCGGAATACGCTCTGAAGATATTGATTTGATATTTGATCCTTTATTTAGCACAAGAACGGATGACGAGGGGAACCCTGTTGGTACAGGGATGGGTTTGACGATCGTCAAGAATATTGTGGATGAATATAACGGCAGTATCGAGACAATAGGCCACGGTAAATTAGGCGGAGCTGAATTCAATGTCTATCTACCGTACCTGCACGGAAGGAGCAAACACAATGGACGCAATGGAAATCGTTTGGTTGATTGAAGATGATGAAGAACAAGCAGATCAGTATGGGCGACTATTGGAAATAGCTAGCGACAATCAGTTTAGGGTTCACTACGTTGCTGTAAAACCTCACATAACGGATTATGTAGATTTATTAGCAGATGATCGTACTAAAGCAATTATTATTGATCAGCGATTAAGCGAATTGAGTGGTGTACCGTATGAAGGAATTGAAGTAGCAGAATTTTTACGAGCAGCTCAACCTGAGCTTCCTATATTTATTTTGACACAACATAGCAATGACGACTTGCTTCTGGAAAAAGAAAGCTCTGTTGAATTTGTAATGGGGAAAGATGAATTAACAAATCGTGATGTTGCTTATGCGGCACGAATTTTAAGAAATATTGGTCGTTATGAAGCAGCTCTCAGCAAAAAGCAAATACGGTTGAAAGAATTGATTGATCTCAAATTATCTGATGAATTAAGTTCATCTGAAGAAACGGAACTTCAACAACTTCGATCTGATTTTGAACGACCGTTCGCCCAACAATTAGCACAACAAGAAAGTTCGTGGGAATCTGACCAGACATCTCGTGAAGAATTCCTACAACAATTACAACAAATAACCCAAAGCATTCGGGAAACAGTTAACCGCAAAGACAGTTAAGCCATGCCAAAGTTATCGCGCCGACCATCTGTACCACAATTCAACACCTATCAATCATATAAACAGTATTTGCGGGAAGATTTTCAATATTGCTGCATTTATTGTGCTATACATGAAAATGAATATGGAGGGCCACGCGGATTCACCGTTGAACATTTTCGCCCTAAAAGCATCTTTACAGATCTTACCAATGATTATAAAAATCTCTTGTACGGCTGCAATATTTGCAATCCATTTAAAGGTAATGATTGGCCGTCAGACGACCCCTTATTTGATGGGGTTGGTTATTTAGATCCATGTGAGCATGATTATGACGCTCATTTTCGGCTAAAAGGATTTGAAATAGAAGGGCTTACCCAACCAGCTCTGTACATGATTGAGCGACTACATCTCAATCGACGCCAACTCGTTAAACTACGGCAAAAACGATGGGATGAAGAGGCAGTCCACGTAAAAACATTACAGGAATTTCATGAGCAAATCGAACTCATAGACACAGCTATCCATTCCCAACAATTATCTCCCGCTATCCAAGAACAATTTCACACCTTAAAACAGACCATAGCAAACCAATTGCATGTCATGATAGAAAAATGGGAACGCCGTTGGGAACCATTATATACGTTGGAAGATTATCGCTGATCAAAACAATGAGTAGCACATGACCCTAGAATTCGAGAAACTCACCACTGATTTAGAAAAAATGGCGCTTACCACGGGGCGACGGTTAGAACAACGCCGCGAACGGCTGGACATCGCCCTGGAAACCCTAAAAACCAACCGCACCAACTGGACGGCCGTTTCCACCGCCCTCACCCTCGCCAAAGAAAAAGGGGATGAAAAGCAGTACCGCTCCGCCCGACCCTTCGACCACGACGAGCCGCTCGATGCCGCCATCAACCCGCCAGCCCCACCCGCCGAAGCCACCATCATCGCCATCGACGGCTCCCAAATCATGCCCGACCGTCACGCCGCCTACCTCTACTACCTCATCAACGTCGGCGGCATCGTCTATCATCACGGCAGCAGTCAAGCGCCCGAAACCTTCGCCGTACCCACCATCAGTTATCCAGAGGATGACGCCGCGCTCGATACCTTCAACGACAGCAGCGGTGCGGTCAGCGTCGAGCGCGACCTCGCCGAAATTGGCACACTAGCCAAAGAAACGTTCCACCACCGCCACGACAGCGACATCACGCTCTCCATCCTCGACCAACGCTTGCTCTACTGGCCCATCGGCGGCGCAGGCATCGCCGACAACGCCGCCGTTACCGAATGGGGCAGTCAAATGACAGGCGTGCATCAAGCGGGGGCGCTGTTGTGT
>JACSSI010000262.1 GCA_014879345.1 Anaerolineae bacterium
AATTTTGATAAACTGCTCATCGCCAATCGGGGTGAAATTGCGGTGCGGATTTTGCGGGCTTGCCGCGAGTTGGGTATTAAAACGGTGGCGGTGTTCTCAGAAGCAGACCGCCGAGCGCCCCATGTCCGCTTTGCCGATGAGGCGTACTGTATTGGTGAATCGGCTGCCCGTGACAGCTATTTACGCATGGATAAGCTGATAGATGTGGCAAAACGTTCGGGCGCACAAGCCATCCATCCTGGTTATGGCTTTTTGGCGGAACGGGCTGAGTTTGCCCGCCTGTGTGTTGATAACGACATCGTTTTTATTGGGCCGCCCGCCCGCGCTATCGACATGATGGGTGATAAGCAGGTGGCGCGTGAGACGGTGAAAGCGGCTGGTGTGCCGATTGTGCCTGGCACAGAACCGGGGCTGACAGATGAAGAAATGGTAGCGGCCGGTATCGAAATGGGTTTTCCAATTTTGGTGAAGGCGGTGGCTGGCGGTGGCGGCAAAGGTATGCGCCCTGTTCACAAGGCGGAAGATTTACCCGGCGCGATTGCGGGGGCGCGGCGTGAAGCGGAAGCAGCGTTTGGCGATGGGGTGGTTTATCTGGAAAAGATGATTACGGGCGCACGGCACATCGAAATTCAGCTTTTGGCTGACGCGCATGGCAATGTTGTCCATTTGGGTGAACGTGAATGCTCTTTGCAGCGCCGTCACCAAAAATTGATTGAAGAGGCGCCTTCGTTTGTGATTGATGAAGAACTGCGGCAGCGTATGGGGGCGGTGGCGGTAGCGGCGGCGAAAGCGGTTGATTATGTCAATGCTGGCACGATTGAATTTTTATTTGATAAGGACAAGAATTTCTATTTCCTGGAGATGAATACTCGTTTGCAGGTGGAACATCCCGTCACAGAATTGGTGACAGGTATTGATATTGCACAAGAGCAGATGCGTATTGCGCGGGGGCGCAAGCTCCGGTTTACGCAGGCGGATGTGAAGGTGAGCGGCTGGGCGATTGAGTGCCGTATTAACGCCGAAGACCCGTACAATAATTATCTGCCATCTACCGGGGTAATTACGACGATGCGTCAGCCGTCTGGGCCCGGGGTGCGCCTGGATACGGGTGTGTTTCGCGGTTATGAGATTACGCCGTATTATGATTCGATGATTAGCAAGCTGATTTGTTATGGCGAAACGCGGGCTGAGGCGGTGCTGCGGATGCGGCGGGCGCTGGAGGAGTATCGCATTATGGGGGTGAAGACGAATATTCCGTTTCACCAGCATATGATGGACAGCCATCGTTTTATGACGGGGCAGTTTGATACGAATTTTGTCGAGGAACGGTTTAGTATGAGTGACCGTGAAGCGGACAAGGAGATGGAAGCGGCTGTGTTGGCGGCGTTGGTGGCGCATCAGATAAGTTTGCAAGCGAGTATGATGATGACGCATGGTGGAAACGGCCGTTCTGGCAGTAATTGGAAATGGGCGAAGCGGCGGTAGCCCCCACCCTAACCCTCCCCCAAAGGGAGAGGGGATTAAATGGATAGTTTTTTATGAAATATTACACGAAAGTCAATGAAAAAGAGTTCATTATTGAGATTGGTCAGGATGACACGATTCTGGTCAACGATGCGCCCTATGTGATTGATTTCAAGATTTTGCCGATTAGCGGGTTGGCTTCGCTGCTCATCAACAATCAATCGCTGGAAGCGGTGGTTGAGGAACGAGATAATCATTGGGAAGTGCTGACGAAGGGTGAGTTGTATAACGTGCATGTGCAAGATGAACGGGCGTTCCGGCTGGCGCAGGCGCGTGGTACAGACTTGGGTGATTCGGGGGAAACGGCCGTTAAAGCGCCCATGCCGGGTCTTGTTATCAAAGTTTTGGTTGAAAAAGGGGATGTCATTGAGCAGGGTCAGCATGTGATTATCCTGGAATCAATGAAGATGGAGAATGAGTTGAAAGCGGTGCGTGGCGGGGTGGTAACGGCCGTTAAAACCGAAGCTGGTGCCAGTGTAGACAAAGACCAGGTGCTAATCGTCATTGATGATCCTGACGAAGCGTAAGATGAGTGCAGAAAAGCAGCTTGAAGTTGAAGTGAAATTTCTGGTAGCAGATTTGTCTGCTTTCCGTGACCGCTTGCTGGCGGCTGGCGGCACGTTGCAGAAAGCGCGTGTGTTTGAGCGAAATGTGCGTTTTGACACACCAGGCAACGACTTGCTCAAAAAAGGAGAACTGCTCCGTCTGCGCCAGGATACGGCCGTGCGGATCACCTACAAAGGGGAAGTGGCGGAAACGGTGACCAGTGAAGCCAAAGTACGCGAAGAATTGGAAGTGGGTGTGACTGATTTTGATACCACAGCCCTGATTTTTGAACGGCTTGGGTTTGCCCCTGTGCAAGTCTATGAAAAGTACCGGGAAACGTTTGTTTTGGATGGCATTGAGATTGTGCTGGATGAAATGCCTTATGGGAACTTCGTGGAACTAGAAGGCGAAGAAGTGGCGATTAAAATGGCTGCAACCGATTTGGGTTTAGCCTGGAGCAAACGTGTCAACAACAATTATCTGGGGTTGATGGCTGATTTGAAACGCTTTCATCAGCTTGATTTTGATGACCTGACGTTCGCTAATTTTGAAGGGCGCAACATCGCTATTGCTGATATGCTGCCAACGACTTGACGAAATTCGACAGGTTTTTGCGACGCGAGGTTGGTTTGAGTGCCAACCTCGCGTTTTTGTTTTAAAGGTGCGGAATTCGAGTCGGATTTTGGGAAAGCAAGGTACAATATGTGCAGCCTTGACAGCAGGAGTGTGATTGGTGGCGATGACCTTAGCGAAGAAATTGCAAATCAAACCTGATTCTCAAATTCTCTTATTGAATGCCCCGTTTGATTTCAAACTAACGGAATTGCCTGCTGGTTGTTCTGTTGTGACCTATTCTGACGATAAGGTGGCTTGTGTGTTGTTATTTGCGCAGGATAAGGGCGATTTGGAAGCGTATGGTGAGGCTGTGATAACGGCCGTTATCCCCGATGGTCTTCTCTGGATAGCTTATCCCAAGAAAGGTTCTGGCTTAAAAACAGATATAACTCGTGACGAAGGCTGGCAAACGATGACCAAAGCTGGATTTCGTCCCATCCGCCAAATCGCGGTAGATGAAACGTGGTCGGCGCTGCGTTTTCGTCCAGCCATGCCAGAGTCAGATATGGTCGAGGTACAGTACAGTGGCGGCAAGGAGCATTTGAGACCCATTTACGATCAACTGGTTGCCATTGTACAGGAGTTCGGTTCAGATGTTGTTTTGGGGCCGCGTAAAACATATGTGGCGATAGCGCGGAAAAAACAGTTTTGTGTGATTCAGCCCAGCACCCAAACACGGGTGGATGTGGGTCTTAAACTGCCCGGCAGAACAGCAACCAGTCGGCTTGTCGAAGCTGGTAATTTTGGTAGTGGTTCTGTTACGCATAAGGTAGCAGTTGCTTCTGTGGTTGATATTGATGAAGAATTGAGGGCATGGCTGCGCGAAGCATATGATGGCATGGCTTAAAATTGGAGAGACTTTATGAATTTTGAACGTCCTGACTTAACCGATGTTGACCCGGAAGTTCTTGCCTATATTGAAGCATTAGAAATGGAATTGTTGCAGGCGCAGGCAGAAAAACAGGCCCAAACAACGGTTGAGGAAAAGCCGTTGGAATCGAGTGAGCCGCCCACCACGATGAATGTCATCTCCATTAGCCGCAATGGTTTTGCCAAAAGGACACCTCGCCATTTTTACAGCAGACAGCGGCGCAGTGGTATGGGTGTGTTCGATTTGGAGACGGCTGAGGGTGATCTGCCAGCCTTGCTGGTGGTGGCTGATGAAGAGGCTGCTATCTTGATTTTTACGAATTTTGGCCGTGCTTTTCGCATGAAGGTGGATGTGTTGTCTGAAGCGCCAGTACGGGCGCGTGGGCAAAACATTAAGACCTTGTTTACCTTTAGGCCGCATGAACGCATTATCGCGGCGCTCCCGGCGGATGGGGGCAAGGTGGCGGCCTTAGCCAGCCAGCGCGGCTGGGTGCGCACGGTCGATGCGTCCCGATTGGGCAGCAGTCTCATCCCAGGTATGAGCTTTTATGATGTGCAGCAAGGCGGGCAGATGACGGCCGTTTGCTGGACAAGTGGCAATGATGACCTGTTTATGGTGACACGGCAGGGTAAGGCGATCCGTTTTGCTGAACGGCAGGTGCATAAATCAGGCAGCCTGGGTCTACGGGTGGATATGGGCGATGAGGTGGTAGCGATAACGGCCGTTACTGAAGAGAGCGGCGTTTTCCTCCTGAGTAACGATGGCAAAGGCACCATCCGTGACATGTCTGGCTTCCGGCTCAACAAAGCACCCGGCGCAGGCGGCAAAGTGGCAATGAAGACAGATAAGTTGGTGGGCGCTGTTACCGTTCAAGCTGAAGATGATCTGTTCATGATTTCTGAATTGGGGAAATTGATTCGTTTCAATGCCGAGGAAGTGCCGGTGAAAGAGGGCGTGGTGCAGGGTGTGAACTGTATGTCACTGCGTAATGATGAAGTAACGGCCGTTTGCCGTGCTGTATTGAATGAAGACTAAAGATCAAAGATCAAAGATCAAAGATTATTTAATCTTTATTCTTTAATCTTTGATCTACCACAGGAGCAATAACAATGAGCCAACAACCCCGTTTAACCTGGGAAAAAATTATACTTCAGCTTCGTGATCCATTTCGCATATCCTATGGTGTCAGTGAAACGCGCCAGGCTTTTTGGCTGCGTCTGGCAGATGATGTAGGTTGGGGCGAGGGTACGATCCCCTCTTATTATGGCATTACGGATGAAGCGATAACGGCCGTTTGGCAGCAAGCCGCCCAACGTCAAGAGCCATTCCCAGATACCCCAGCCGACATCCCCGCCTGGATTGGAGAGAACGGCCCAGCTCCGGCTCGCTGCGCCTTGGATTTGGCCCTGCATGATCGGATTGGGCGCAATCAAAATTTGCCCCTGTTTGAACTGTTGCACTTACCCGCGCCAAAAGCATTAGCTACCTCTTTTACCCTGAGTATAGACACGCCAGAAGCAGTGGCCGAAAAAGCGCGGCAGATCACGCAGTACCCCATCATCAAAGTTAAACTAGGCAGCGAAGATGATGTGGCCTGCATAGCTGCCATTCGGGCTGCCCGTCCGGATGTGAAGATACGTGTGGATGCCAATGCAGCCTGGTCGCCTGAAGAAGCGGTGCGCCGCATTGAAGCGTTGACACCATATAATTTGGAACTCGTTGAACAGCCTACGGCCAAATCAGACATTGCTGGCATGGGTTTTGTCCAGGCAAGAACAGATTTGCCTGTTGTCGCCGATGAATCTGTGCAAACATTAGCCGATGTAGAAGCGTTGGCGGCAGCAGGCGTGCAGGGCATTAATCTAAAATTGATGAAAGTTGGCGGCATTACACCAGGGGTGAAGATGCTTAAACGTGCTCAGGAATTGGGCTTGCGTATCATGTTGGGCTGCATGGTAGAAACTTCGCTAGGCACTACAGCCATGGCGCATCTTTCTGGTTTTGCCGAATGGCTAGACCTGGATGCCCCGCTTCTGATCGCTAATGACCCATTTGATGGCTTGCAGTATAATGAGCAAATCATCATTCAATTGCCGTCACGCCCTGGCATTGGGGTTGTGCAGCATAGTGAGGGAGTTACCAGCCATGCTTGAAGATATCCAGACGACACTAACTGATTTTAGCCAACAAGACAGCCGTTTATATTACTGTCAGCTTGATGCTGATCGCCTTGAGAACAATCACTGTATGTTGTCGGGTGTTATTCTTGATATGGATGCGCTGGCTCACGTGCAGGAAGTTTTACAGGCACGTTTTCCGACTGTGACGTTTGCCACAAATAATGTCAGAGTATTGAGCCGACCTGGGCAGAAAAAGCTAACAGTTTCCACCAATGTTACGAGCTTGATGAGCGAGCCTTCCTGGCGGTCTGAGCAGATGAGCCAGGTTTTTAATGGTTGGCAGGTGGAAATTTTGTTGGATCAGGAAAGCTGGGTGTTTGTCCGGCAAGATCGAGATGGTGGTTATCTGGGGTGGGTGTATCGAGATTTTCTGGTCGATGAACCTGCTCCTGAGGTGACGCATCTGGTTTATGAACCGGTGAGTGTGCTTTTTGCTGAGCCATCTGTGGAGGCCTCACTTGTAGGGCGTGTGGTGATCGGGATGGTGGTGGCGGTAACGGCCGTTCAGGATGGTTGGGCGCAGCTTTCTTTAGCGGGTGGTTTGACGGGGTGGCTGCCACAGAACCACGTGCGTTCCATCAATGATATACCGCAGTCAGAATCTGAACGCCGCCAACAAATCATCAAATCAGCCCGCCTGTTGACGGGCGTGCCTTATCAGTGGGGTAGTCGGACAGCCTTGGGTATTGACTGCTCTGGCCTGGCTGAACTTTGCTGCCGTTTGAGCGGCATATCCATTCCGCGTGATGCCGATATGCAATTCAATGCTGGTCGGGGAATTGAGCCGCCCTTCCAGGCTGGCGATTTGCTTTTCTTCGGCAGTGAACGAGGTCACCGCTCTGTTTCACATGTCGGTATCAGTCTGGGGGGCTGGGATATGATACATGCTTCTCGCTCCCGCAATGGCGTCCATGAAGATAATGTCCAGGCAGAACCCTGGTTACGCGATATATTCCTCGGAGCCCGCTCTTTTTTCTAGGCCACAATATTTCCATAGCCGAGGGCTAAAGCCCCCGGCTAAATAGTAGTGCCTCATGATGTAGATTAATAATTTATTTCGGTAACGCATCACTACCATTTACCCCCACCCTAACCCTCCCCCAAAAGGAGA
>JACSSI010000263.1 GCA_014879345.1 Anaerolineae bacterium
TGCCGCCGACGAGTTTAAACTGGCCTGTGAGATATGCTCTGAAAATGATGAGCTGCGTTATGCGTTTTCAGCAGCCTTAGGGGCGCAATATTTGGCTGCAGAACCCAATCCGCATGACTTTGAAATTGAGTACACGCCTAAGGTCAAAATGGAATTAAAACGCGCTCCTGCCAGCGGAGGCTGTGGGTAGCATTCATCGCAGATAATTCAGCTATTCTCAGGAAGAGGGAATAGGAGAGGAGAAACGGGGTGTCTGGGTTGCCCAGGCGCCCCGTTTTGAGTTGAATTGACCTACACCAATTAGGGTTCCAATTCCCAAATAAATTTTTGTAGTTTTTCTAACTCTAGTTTAAGCCCTAAAATGGTTTTACATTGTCCGCCAATCATCAATTTACTATCTGGCTGTAATTCACCGTGAGCAAAGTCTGCACACGCCTTACTAGCCACCCAATCATCAAAATTCCCAAGAACGCGCCAGCCTTGGGGCAAAATGGCAGCAAATCGATAGACAACATCCTTAAATGCAGCTCTCATTTGCTCCAACTCCCCACGAATATTGTCCATATCAGCGCTATAAGCTTCCGCATTCTTATCTCTACGCTGTTCTTTGGCAGTGATAGCGGCAATGTTGTCTTGAATTGAATTGCTGGTTTCGATATAATTTCCGAAAATTTTCATGAGATTTCCCCTTACTCGGTCAAACTTCACCGGAAATTAAACGAAACGGCCGTTGTCCGCGACTGGATATTGAAATAAACTGGTTATTCACTAATGCCCGTTCGGTCGAGAAATAGTGCCTTCAATACGGCCGTTATACTCAAAAGTAACGACGTTAATTGTCCCCGTAATTTCAGCGCTGCCGGTGGCATTTTGAAAACGGCCGTTTCCACCCGTAAATTCAATGGTTTGTGTATAGGGATAGACATCAGGTTCGATAGGGGCGGAGAAGTCAATCACAAAGCTCGTGGTGATGTTGGTCAACGTATCCCCATTGGCTGCCGTCCACACCGCATTGGGCGGGTCAGTGGTGTTGTCAATCACGCCGTCAAATCTCCCCAAATGCGTTGCTCTTCCCGAGAACGTTTCGCCAACGCCGCTGAAACGGCCACGCAGGGGAACTTGTCCCCTTCTCGCCAAGGCGGGTGTAGCAGCCAAGCCCAAGATGAGTAGCAATATGCCCAGTAAAATGAGTTTGGTTGATAATCGTTTCCTGTTTTTCGTTTTCATCACATGTTCCTCCAAAAATTAAATTTGAAATGGACTACCTCACCGTCACCTCTGGCTTCACAAAATAGAAATAGCCAAATCCCAACGTAAGCAGCAAGTAAAGCGCTACGGCCGTCCACCCCATCGCATTCATCTGCCCCAATAACTGTGACCGCAGCATCAAGACAAACCCCAGTCCGTCCGCAATAAGTAAGGAGAGTGTAATGCCCGACAACAGACTGCTATCCACATTTCTGCTGAACCAGCAGATGAGACCAATACCAATCAAGCTGACGCCCGACATCTGCGCCATCATTACCCCGGAAGCATCCAGAACTACACCATAAATCGCCAGAAGCGATACCGGAACGAGAACAAACGCGATGCCGAAAAATGTTGAAATAACGGCTTTTAGGGTTAAAAAGTTACTCAATTTCATGAGAGAATCTCCTTTTGGCTGGGCTTGTTACCAGCCACTAAAAAAATAAGGCATACCATACTGCCTAGATTGCTATTTACTGGCGTCTGGGTTAATGAGAAATGCTCAACTCGCAATGCCCTGCATAACAGAGAAAACGTTTCTGATGAGGTAGATCATTTTTAAGGTGATACTGCCAAACGCAGAAATCAATCCAACAAAGAAAATCAGGCAAAAGCAGCAAAAGTTTTTCATAAATCACCTACTCAGATGCGACGTACTTCAAAAGTGCGTCGCATCTCTTAATTTATACCTGCACACTCACTTCATAATGTTCATTTATAGGGGCGGCAGTGAGAAAAGGGCCAACTTTGGCAAACTGCGCCTGGAGATACCCGCTGGCTTCACCGGACTGCATATCGGCTTCTGTCGCCCATAACGAGATGGATAGAGCCGTTCCCAATCCATCTACTTTCGTCAACAACGTCGTTCCCTGAAAGCCGGGCTGCTCTTTCATGGCCGCCACAATTGATTCTTCGTAAATGCGGGTGGATTCATCCACTGTTTCCGGTTTAATTTGAACGGTCACAACTCTAGCAAACATAATGATTCTCCTTTTTGGGTGGGTCGTGCGAGGATAGGATGTAGGTGATGGGTAGAACACGACATAGATTAAAAAACGCTGGGGCAACCATACAAAATCAAGCGTTATGAAATCGTTAGCGGCCGTTTTTTCGCGTGATTTGACACCATTTGTTACAATAAAAACTTCTATTCCGTTCCCGCAGACTCATATCAAGAAACCATGCCAAATAAATTAACTTTGTCCTTCATGGGCGCACCTCAAATTGTGCTAAACGGCCGTTCCTTGCACTTCCCCTCCGTCAAAGCAGTGGCACTGTTGGCCTACCTGGCTACCTCTGGCATGTTGCACGACAGGGCTGAGTTAGCCACCCTGCTTTGGCCGGAATCCGACAATAAACGGGCGCGAGGGGCGCTGCGCTACACCCTCTCCCTCATCAAAAAAGAGGTAGGCGACGACTTTCTCATTATCAATCGGCAGCAAATTGGCATGAACAGCGCCGCCGATTGGCAAGCCGACATCGTCACAATTCGCCAGTTACTATCTCCCGCTTTGGGGACAGCCAATGGCAAAGTGGACGCATCATTACCCGAAATCCAACAAGGAATCGCCTTGTATCAAGCGGATTTCTTACAAGGGTTCACCCTAAAAGACAGCAATCGCTTTAATGAGTGGGCGATCATTCAAAGTGAAGCCCTGCGCCGTGACATGGCAACCACGCTCAAACGGTTGACGGCCTATTATCAAACCGAAGGTGACTGTGATTCCGCCATCAGTCTGGCTCATCAATGGCTCAATCTCGATCCGCTGCACGAACCGGCACACTGCCAGCTTATGCAGCTTTATGCCCAATCTGAAGAATGGACGGCCGTTCATAACCAGTACCAAGCATTGAGCGACCTGCTTGAGCAGGAATTGGATGTCGCTCCCCTGCCAGAAACGGTGGCGCTGTATCAAGAGTTATGTCAACAACGCGAAACGGCTCCTTCGACCACGCTCAGGGCAAGCCTTTCTCCACCAGAACTCACCCCCCAACAGCGCAGCCGCCGCGTACTCATCGAAAAAGTGCGTCGTTTCTGGGTCAACGGGCTGCTCGCGCCGCTGCAAGATGCAGACAACTTCATTGAACTCAACCTGAAATTTGCCAACGATCTCATCCAGCATCCATGGGCCGATGTGCTGGATGTGCATAAAAAGCAAAGCGCCGCCAATATCTACCACGCCTTCCGCCAAGCCGACCGTTCGCTGCTCATTCTGGGCGCACCGGGGGCAGGTAAAACCATCAGTCTCGTCAACCTCACCCAATACCTGCTGGCAATGGCACACGATGATGAGCAGCAGCCCGTTCCCGTCTTGCTCAATTTAAGTGGCTGGGCAGAAAAGAAACTGCCTCTGAGTAAGTGGGCTATCGAAGAGATGATCGCCAAGTATCAAATTCCGCGCCGCCAGGGGAAACGGTGGCTGGCCGAAGACAGGCTTCTCTTTTTGCTAGATGGCCTGGATGAAATGCCCGTAGAAGATCAAAGCACGTGTATCGCCGCCATCAACAGATACCGGCACACACACGGATTGGCTGATTTGGCCGTTTGTTGTCGCAAAACTGTGTATGAAACGGCCGTTTGCACCCAAGCCATCCAATTACAACTCAATGGCGCCGTCGTGGTTCAACCCCTGACCACCGCCCAAATCAGCCGGCACCTCCCGCCCGCCCTCACAGATGTCGTCTTCCAGGATGAAATGTTGCTGGAAATGGCACAATCGCCCCTCAACTTAAACATGCTGCAAACCGCCTTTGACAGCCAAGATTCTGCAAAGGTCGCGCCCCTCACTCATGACAATCTATTTGCCCAATACGTGCGCCGCATGTACCAACGGCAGGAAGCCAAGGGAAACAATAGCTATACCTTTGAAGAAATAACCGACCAACTCTCTTGGCTGGCACAAGAAATGAAGCATCATAATCAATCTATCTTTCTAATTGAACAAATGCAGCCTAGCTGGCTTGAAAACGGCCGTTTCCAAGCAGCCTATCTCTTCCTGACACGGGCTTTGATAACGGCCGTTTTAGGCACACCGATGTTGTGGAGCTTCATCCAACTGCTTATCATCAACCCACCTGTTGTTGAAGTGCATTTCCTGGATCGCTTTGCCGCCTGGTTTAGCATCACAACAGCGCCCTGGAACGCCTTCCTCTCCGTATTCATCCTGATTTTTTGCACCGGACTGGTTGTAGGCTTGGTTGATGGCCTCTTTTTTATGGGGCGACGAAAACGGGGCAATGCTGCCACCATCAGCAAAAAATGGGGCTGGCTACAACTCGCTTGCACCTGTGGCACAGCCTGGGTGGTATCGGCGCTTCTCATTGGCTTTATAGATGGCTGGCTGTTAGCGACCTCTTTTGCCACCATCGTCGCCTTTGGCTTTTGCTTGTCCTTTGGCTATCTTAACTATGGTCAAAGTTTCCGCACCGAAATCCACGCCCGCAGTGCGCTGCAATGGTCATGGCGCAACAGTCTTCTGTTTGGTGGCATTGGCGTTTTATTCTCGCTGGTATGGACAGGCATCGCCTGGTTGCAAGACCCTACAGCCGCCTTTTGGCTGGTCAATGCCTTTACCGTCGGCATCACATTTTTTCTATTGGGTGGCTTAACGGGGAAACGCATCGAACCACAAAACCGCCCCAATGAAGGGATTCGCATTGCGGCAAAAAGTGGCCTCAAAGCCAGCATTTTGCTATTTGTCGTGCCAACAATCCTCGTCGGCATACTAGTAAACCCCATGTCGGGTCTGTTCACTGGCATTCTATACGGCATGTTTGCCGGAACCATCCACGGGTTTAACGATGTTTTAAAACATGTCGTATTGCGCGTGCTCTTGTGGACTGGACAACGCACCCCCCTGCGTTATGCTTGTTTTTTAGACTGTGCCTCTGATTGTGTTTTGTTGCGAAAGGTGGGTGGTGGGTACACATTTCGACATCGACTGCTTCAAGAGTATTTTGCTAATTTATAACAGGTTGACTCCTCATACCCCGCATGTGTCCCCATTCCGACAATAACATACGCTAAAGCAGCAAATAAATTGTCAATTCTCGTAAAACTTGCTAATATAGTCATCAATGACTATTCCAACTACAACTATATAGCAAGAAACCCTTTATGGAAAAGAAACTACTTTTACTCGGACTATTACTCAGCCATGACATGCACGGGTATCAGCTCAATGAAATGTTGCAACAAAACCCAGGCACACCCATCTCACTCAAAAAATCTAACGCCTACAAACTGCTCAATGACATGGAAAAAGATGGCTGGGTGACCTATGTGCAGGAACAAGAAGGCAACCGCCCCCAACGGCGCGTCTATTCAGTAACAGAAGCAGGCGAAACGGCTTTTTACAAACTCCTTCGCCAAAATCTTTCCACCCACCAATCACCAGAATTTCCGGGCGTAGTGGGCCTCGATTTTTTGCATTTACTGGCTAAAGAAGAAGCTATTTCTCTTTTAGAAGCACAACAGCAGCTAGTACGTGAAAAATTTCAACAACTCGATGACATTCCACTCGACATGCGCCAAAGTCATCTAACAATTGAATATATGCACAGGCAAGTCGCCAGTGAAATCGAGTGGCTCACCGAACTCATCAATCGCTTACAGTCAACCGAAGGCTAAAATCAAAAGAGGTATAGATGAAAACCATAATCATTACAGGGTCAAATTCAGGCATCGGCAAAGAAGCCGCACTTATTTTAGCGAATGAAGGGCACACAATTATTATGCTGTGCCGAGATAGCGAGAAATCAGTTCAGGCACATCAAGAAATCGTCGCACAATCTGGTAATGAACAAGTATTCTTAATTCCTGTTGATTTATCCAGTCCAGATTCCATCCGATCTGCGGTTGAAAAAGTCAAAACCGACTTCCCGGCCATTGATGTGCTTGTCAATAATGCAGGGTTGTACAAAGTAAAAAGAGGAGAAACGGCAGATGGCATTGAGATGAATTTTGCCGTTAATTTTCTTGCTCCGTTTATGCTTTCGCAATTGCTATTGGAAAATATTGAGGCGAGTGGAAACGGCCGTATCATCAATGTGGTCTCGGAATTATATAAAAATGGCGCCATCAATTTTGACGATTTGATGGTGACCACCAAATATAAAGCCGGAGATGCATACGCCAATGCAAAGATGGCAACCGTCCTGTATACAAGCCAATTGGCAAGCGAAACCAAAGACAAGAAGATTACCGTCAACGCGCTCCATCCTGGCGTGCTGGCGACTGGCGCATTTCGAGATTATCCAAAGCTGCTCGTGAAAGGTCTCAATCTATTTTTGGAAAAACCAGAAAAAGGGGGCGAGCGCATCGCTTATTTAGCAACTTCTGATGACGTAGCAGGAGTTTCGGGGAAGTATTTTTACAAGCGCGAAGAACGAGAATTGAGTATCCCTGAGCAGGAAAAGGAAAAGACAGAACAATTGATGCAGGTTGCCAATGAATTAACAAACACTGCCTCCCTCAAACATTAAGTCTCAATATTTAACGGCCATTGCCCCATTTGTGGTGGGTGCGATGCCGGATAATAGGCTTGAATAAAATCA
>JACSSI010000264.1 GCA_014879345.1 Anaerolineae bacterium
CGTGCCGTGGTAACAGCCCACCGCAATGCATTCACCAATTATGAACTGCGTGACGGCTATCAAGGCCCCATATCCATGATACGCTCATCAGACAATATCGCAATTCATGCTGATGAAGCCTGGTTTAGAAACTGGTTTGCGCTAACACCACAAGAGGTAGAGGTAGCAGATATTGATTCAACCCACGCCATGCTAATTAAGGAACCTCACGCAGGTATCTTAGCCAAGCTTCTTTTGAGGCAAATGAACCGGGCAGAATCCGAACAGATTCTTTCAAATGCCTAATCATTCGTAAGTAAGTTTGTAGTGATGACTTTAGCCATCATGACCACTAACGTGATCACTACAAACCTAAATCGCTAAAGTATAGACCTTGAATCCTACAATCAAATCAGACTACCTGGAAAAGAATCTGAAAGGATATTCGTAAACTACGCCTTATATGCTTGCCGACGACTCAATATAGACTAAAAAGTAGCTACGGAATCGTCTCGGAAATTAATGAACCATATGACAGACCAAAACAAATCTCCTCAATCTTTAAGTGACAAAAAAGATAAAAATCACCTTTCATCCCCCACCTCTATCGCTATGAATACAGAACCAATTGCAATCGTAGGCATGGGATGTCGGTTCCCAGGTGAAGTTGCCAGTCCACAAGATTTTTGGCAGTTATTGGTTGATGAAAAAGAAACCATAACAAAAATACCATCAGACCGCATTGATCTGGAGCGTTTCTATGATCCCCGCCCGGCGACACCGGGGAAAATCATGAGTCAATGGGGCGGTTATCTCGATAACATCGACAGCTTCGACGCTTACTTTTTTGGGATTGCCCCCATGGAAACAGAGCGGCTAGATCCGCAGCAGCGTTTGTTATTGGAAGTCGGCTGGGAAGCGCTTGCTGATGCAGGTTTACCTGTACAAACGTTGGCAGGAAGCGACACAGGCGTTTTTGTGGGAATGTGGCTCAATGATTTTGAGGGTCGATTATTTAATAATTCTGACCTTATTGATTTGTATATGACAACCGGCAGCGGCCGTTATTCAGCTTCTGGTCGGCTTTCTTTCTTTTTTGATTTTCACGGCCCCAGTATCACATTGGATACGGCTTGCTCCTCTTCATTGGTTTCCGTGCATATGGCGTGTCAAAGCTTGCGCCAAGGGGAATGTGGTGTCGCGTTGGCTGGCGGCGCAAATGTTATTTTGCAGCCACATATCACCATTGCTTACTCACAATCAAAAATGATGGCGCCAGATGGCAAATGTAAATTTGGCGATGCGATGGCCGACGGGTATGTGCGTAGTGAAGGCGCCGGGCTGGTTGTCCTGAAACGGCTGTCTGATGCCGTTGCTGATGGAGACCGAATTTACGCTGTTATCCGGGGTAGTGCTGTCAACAATGACGGCCGTTCTAGCGGCTATATGACCACACCAGCCCAAGACGGACAAATGCAAATGCTGCGGAAAGCTTATCAAAATGCAGGGGTGGATCCGCAGTTGGTAAGTTACGTGGAGGCACATGGCACAGGTACCCGTGCTGGAGACCCTGTCGAAATCGGCGCGGTGGGTCAAGTGTTATCTGCAAACCGATCACCGGATCAACCATTGTACATTGGCTCTGTCAAGACAAACATCGGGCATACAGAAGGTGCCGCCGGTGTTGCCGGGCTTATGAAAGTAGCTCTTTCTTTGTACCACAACCAAATACCACGCAGCCTGCACGTTCAACAAAAAAACCCGAACATCCCCTGGGCTGATTACAACCTGGATATTCCTCAATCTGTTATCCCCTGGCCACTTGGTGAAACGGCCGTTGCCGGAGTCAGCGCCTTTGGTATAGCAGGCACAAACGCTCATGCCGTGCTCTCAACAGCACCTCAGATAGAAAAAGAACCCGGTGCAGAACCATCACTCTACCTGATGCCAATTTCTGCACAAACACCCAAAGCCCTGACGCAGCAGGCAAAATCCTATCAAACATTTCTAGCAGAAACAGACACCTCCCTGGCAGATATTGTCTACACAGCCTCTGTCCGCCATAGTCACCTGGATCAACGTGCTGCCCTAGTCGCCGCTGATAAAGCTGGCTTCCAGACACAGTTGGCCGAACTCATCGAGGCAAACACTGGCAACAATGGGGAAACGCCGCTAAACAAGGCAGAAAAAATCGTCTTCGTTTTTCCAGGGCAAGGCTCACAATGGCTGGGCATGGGACGCGAACTATTCGCCCAACACCCCGTCTTTCGAGACGTAATTGAGCGATGTGATGCAGCCATACGGCCGTTTTCAGATTGGTCACTTCTGGAACAACTCATGGCTGAACCAGAGTCGCCAACCTACCGCCTGGATCAGATCGACGTAATCCAGCCCACCCTGCTCGCCATAGAAATCGCACTGGCAGCTATGTGGCAATCCTGGGGTATACAGCCCGATGCCGTGCTTGGTCACAGCATGGGCGAAGTGGGCGCGGCCTATATTGCAGGCGCACTCAGTCTGGAAGATGCCATGCACATCATCTGCCGCCGCAGCCAATTGATGCACCGCACCAGCGGGCAAGGCGCAATGGCCGTTGTGGGGTTGACAATTGAAGAAACAGAAGCAGTGCTGCGCGGGTATGAAACCTCACTCTCCGTGGCCGTCAGCAACAGTTCCCGTTCCACTGTCATCTCTGGTGACACGGAAGCAGTTGACGAATTATTAGCCAAACTGCAAGCAGATGAGATTTTTTGCCGCAAAATCAAAGTTGACGTCGCCTCTCACAGCAAGCAGATGGATCCCATCAAAGAGGAGTTGCGGGAATCCCTGCAATCTTTACAGCCTCAGGCCACAGATATTCCCATTTACTCCACATCAACGGCCGTTATCAGCCAGGGCAGCGATTTAGATGCCGATCATTGGGTGAAAAATTTGCGCCAGCCCGTCCAGTTCTCAAAAATGGTACAGCAGTTGTTGGCAGACGGCTTCACCACCTTCATCGAAATGAGTCCGCACCCTGTGTTACTGCAAGCCATCCAGCACGGCTTTGAAGATGCTGATATAGATGGCTTCACCGTCGCCTCCTTGCGCCGGGAAGAGCCGGAAATGGTAACCATGCTCACGGCAATGGGTCAACTGTATGTGCATGGCTACAATGTAGATTGGGCGCATCTCTATCCCGCTGGCAACGTCGTCAGCTTGCCTCACTATCCGTGGCAGCGCGAACATTTTTGGTACGAGCAGCAGCAAACCATTTCACGCACTGCCATTGATCATCCTTTCCTCAATGATTATTTACGCTCAGCCACAGGCGATCATATATTTGAATTGGACGTTAGTTTGGCACGATTCGCCTATCTGGCCGATCATCGTGTAGGTGAAACAATTGTTTTCCCGGCGGCCGCTTTTATTGAGACCAGTCTGGCCGCAGCCCAGTTCATTTTCCCTGGTGAGCCTGTCGGCCTGGAACAAGTTACATTACGCGAGGCGCTGCCTTTGTCCAAAGCGGAAACGCCTCAGGCTCAAATCATTATCAGCCAGGACATGCCCGGAACGGCCGTTTTCCAATTCTTCAGCCGCACCTCCCAAACTGACGACTGGACCCTGCACGCAGATGGTACCATTCGCCTGAGCACCGAGGTGCCGACAAGCCCACAACCGGTCATACCCCCGGAAGAACCGCTTGCCGCAAAAGCACATTATCAAGCGACAAACGCCCGCAATCTCCCCTACGGGCCAGCCTTCCAGGCCGTCAGCCAGTGGTGGCAAAACGACAGCAGCGTCAGCGGCAGCTTAAGCCAACCAGCCGCTGAGGGCTTGAATCCTTCAGCCTATTTACTGCCACCCACCTTGATCGATGCCGCCTTCCAACTCTTGATCAGCACCTTGCCCGCAGGCAGTGACACTTACTTGCCCATCAGCGTCGAACAGGTTTGGCTAAACGGCCGTTTCAATCCAGAAGCACAGTACCAGGTTCACGCCATGCGCCATGATCACGACACCGGCCTGCTCGGAGACGTCTACCTCTTTGCCAACAACCAACTCGTCATGGCCGCCCACAACCTGCTCATGAAACCACTGGCAGCCAGCCAGGAAAGTAAAGTCACCGAGTGGCTCTATCAAATCAACTGGCAGCAACAAGACAGCACAAACGAAAAAACGCTGACTTTCTCACAGCCAGGCACCTGGCTCATCTTCACCGAAGAAGCTGGATTAGGAGACGCGCTGTCTGCCCGCCTGACTGCTTCTGGCGAAACAAGCCTGTTTGTCAGCCCAGGCAGCCAATTCCAGCACCTGTCACCTACCCACTTTCAGGTCGATCCTGAAAGCCCAGAAAGTTTGATGCAGTTGATTCAGGCCGCTGCCCAAACAAACAAACCGCTGCATGGCATCATCCATCTGTGGAGCCTGCTCGAAAACGATCTACTGGCGGCACAAACAAACGGTGTTTTCTCCGTTTTACATGTGGTGCAGGCCATCAAACAAGCGGAACTGGCAGAAGCACCGCAGCTTTGGCTCGTCACCCAGGACAGTGTGCCCGCAGCCGATTCAAAGCTGACCGGACTGGCTGCATCCACCCTATGGGGTTTAGGGCGTGTCATCGACTATGAATTCCCCGAGCTTACCTGCCGCCGCGTAGACTGCACCGCTAACTTGCCTCAGGCGGACGCTAAACTGTGGGCAGAAATCAACACAGCAACTGATGAACGAGAGATCGCCTTACGCCAAAACGGCCGTTTTGTCTCCCGCCTCATCCCCTTCACACCTACTGACACAAGCGCGTCCGCTGTCGAAATCGCACAGCCAGGCGAGCCTTATCGTGTCGTAGTCACCAAACCTGGCATTCTTGAAGATATGGTGCAGCAGCGTTACACACGTCAGGCGCCGCAAGCTGGTGAAGTCGAAATTGAAATCCGCGCCACTGGTCTCAACTTCATGAACGTCATGTCCGCCCTGGGTATCATTCCCGGCTACGAAAACGGCGTCGGTCCCCTGGGTATCGAATGTGCAGGTGTGATAACGGCCGTTGCCGAAGACGTTTCACAATTCAAAATTGGAGATGAAGTTGTGGGCATCGCCTTCAACAGTCTGGGCAGCCATGCCACCACCAACGCCCACCTGATCGCCCACAAACCGGCAAACCTCTCCTTTGCCGAAGCCGCCACCATCCCCGTCGTCTTTCTAACCGCTTACTACGCGCTTGACTACCAAGGCCACATGCAAGCTGGCGAACGCGCCCTCATCCACTCTGGCACAGGTGGTGTAGGACTGGCTGCCATCCAACTGGCACAGTTAGCAGGCGTTGAGGTATTTGCCACCGCAGGCAGCCCGGAAAAACGTGATTACTTGCGTAACCTGGGTATCAGTCACGTCATGGATTCCCGGTCATTGGCCTTTGCCAATGAAGTCATGGCCGCTACAAACGGAGAAGGGGTTGACCTTCTGCTCAACTCTTTAGCCGGAGAAGCCATCATTAAAGGACTGGAAATCCTCAGACCATACGGCCGTTTTCTGGAAATTGGAAAACGCGACATCTACCAAAACAGCCGGATTGGTCTCTTCCCCTTCCAGGAAAATCTCTCCTACTTCGCCATAGATTTGGACAAAATGTTCCGTGAACGCCCCGCCTTCATCGGCGGCATGTTGACCAAAATCATGGCCCTGTTAGCCGATGGCGCCATTAAACCACTGCCAGCACACACCTATCCGGTGGCAGAAACGGCCGCCGCCTTCCGCTTCATGGCACAGGCCAAACACATTGGCAAAATCGTTGTCACCCACGAACCCATGAACCTGGCTCTGGCAGCAGAAACAACCCCGGCCTCATACCTGATTACAGGTGGCGCTGGCGCGTTAGGTCTGGTAACAGCACGCTGGCTGGCACAACAACACCCCTGTGAGTTAATCCTGTTGAATCGCAGCCAACCCACCACAGCCACCCAGGATGCTGTCCTGGAACTGGAGGCTTTGGGCGCACAAGTCACGCTTATGGCAGCAGATGTCACCAATGCCGCTGAGATGGCGCACATTTTCAGCCAAATCGAGGCCAACCACGCCCCGCTGCGCGGCGTTTTCCATGCCGCTGGCGTGCTGGCTGACAGTACGCTCTCCCAAATGGATCAGGCTCAGTTCAAGCGTGCCTTAGACCCCAAAGTACAAGGCGCGTGGCACCTTCATCAACACACCCAAGACAAAGCGCTGGACTACTTTGTTTTGTTCTCCTCCGTCACGGCGCTGCTGGGTACACCTGGGCAAGGCAACTATGCCGCAGGCAACGCTTATCTTGATGCGTTAGCTCATTACCGGCGTCAGCAAGGACTGCCTGCCTTGAGTATCAACTGGGGGCCGTGGGCAGATGTGGGGCTGGCGGCCGCTCAGGATAATCGTGGCAGCCGGTTGGCGCAGCGGGGTGTCGGCTCTATCACAGCCGCGCAAGGTATCACGGCTATGAGCTTGTTGCTACAGGAAGACCAAACGCAAACGGCCGTTATGCCATTCAACGTGCAGCAGTGGACAGACTTCTACCCCACCGCCGCCCATTTAGCCCTGTTTACCCAGCTTGCCGGTGACACCAGCAGTCAGGCAGAAACAGAAGAGGATGATATCCGCACGCTCTTGTTAGCTGAAGAACCGGGTCGGTCACGGCGTACATTATTTGAAGCTCACCTGCGTGAACTGACTGCCCAGGTACTGCATCTGGCAGCTTCACGCATCCCCCTAAACAAACCGCTGCGCACACTGGGGCTGGATTCGCTGATGACCCTCGAACTACGCAACCGCCTTGAAGCAGACCTGGGGTTGACGCTGCC
>JACSSI010000265.1 GCA_014879345.1 Anaerolineae bacterium
TTTTATCTGTTAAAGTTCTATAAGGTTTTTAGTTAAAGGTTTACATAATCTGTTTTTAAATAAGGTTTACAAGACACTTTGTTGGTAAGGTATCTTTGCATTGCCTATCATCTTTACAGACCAGATTGTTAATAAACCTGTCAGGTCTTGTCTGTGATTTATTGCGATATTATCTATAAACCGGGAACGGCCGTTAAACCAGCCCCTTCTGCTTCCTCTTCATAATCCAAATCTGGCACTGGGCGTACCTTTAAGATCAACGCGCCTACCACAGCGGCCGCTACAACCCCAATGAGCACACCCATCAACACTGAGAAATGCTTTCCGGGGGGAATAACAGCCAGATAGGCGAAGATGGAACCGGGGGACGGGGTAGCCACCAGACCGGCATTCGAGATAGAGAACCAGAAGTCAGCCGCCATACCGCCAGCAATTACCGACAAGAGCATGATGGGATGCGCCAATACGTAGGGGAAATAAATCTCGTGAATGCCGCCGAAAAAGTGGATAACCATCGCGCCAGGTGAAGATTGTTTGAGCAAGCCTTTGCCAGCGATAAAGTAGGCAATCAACAGCCCCATGCCGGGGCCTGGGTTCGTTTCCAGCAAGAAATAGACTGAAAATCCATTATCTGTAACTTGCTGCACACCCAAGGGTGTCAGGATGCCATGATTGATAGCATTGTTCAGGAAGAGAATCTTGGCAGGCTCAATGAGAATGGCGGCCAAGACCAGTAACCCGGCATCGACAAGCGCTTCAACGCCTGCGCCCAATGTGTTGCTGAACGCCTCAACAGCGGGGCCAACAGCGATATAAGCAACCATAATCAGAACGATGGCTAGAAGACCGGAAGAAAAATTATTGACCAGCATTTCAAAACCTACTGGAATATGGTCTTCGAGGAGTTCGTCAATTTTCTTGATAGACCAGCCACCAAGCGGCCCCATGAT
The DNA here is from genome assembly GCA_014879345.1 of Anaerolineae bacterium. Classification (GTDB taxonomy): domain Bacteria; phylum Chloroflexota; class Anaerolineae; order Promineifilales; family Promineifilaceae. The sequence goes on from JACSSI010000265.1 coordinate 951, forward strand.
CATAGCGCCCAAGAACATGGGAATGTCGGCGCCAACCACAACACCCATCGTCGCGGCAGCGCCAACCACAGCGCCGCGCTGTCCATAAACCAGGTAACCACCCGTGTAACCAATGAGGATGGGCAGCAAATAAAGGATCATCGGCCCGACAAGTTCTGCCAGATTTTCATTAGGAATCCAACCCGTCGGAATAAATAAGGCTGTAATTAAACCCCAGGCAATAAACGCCCCGATGTTGGGAATGATCATCCCGGCCAAAAAACCACCTACACTTTGAATCTTTTCTCTCATGCTGAAGTCTCCTTCTTCACGTATTGACTTTTGCAGATTAAGAAGTTAACTCGGTAGACCCTCTCTCCCCAGCCCTCGCCCCTTTGGGGGAGGGTTAGGGTGGGGGTTGATTACCAAATTAAAAATTTAAATTGCAATAGCCAGTACAAATAAAAAACTTAAATTTGTCAGCCTGTGGACAAAATACAGGTTGCAAAAACGGATAGAGGGAGAGGAAATTTCCGGGGATTTCCTCAAAAAAACGTCCGGAGCGTTTTGGAAAACAAGTTAGTTGTTGGCTTTTAGGCAAGCCATTGGGTGATTTTTTCTACGTCTTCAGGTAGTAATAATGGGTGTACTTGAATGATATTATTTTGCTTGTCGGTGGCTGTCGTTGTTAACGGCACTGTGGTGATAATTAGTTCAGCACTCTCAATCATTTTTTGGTTGAGTTCACGTAAAGAAACGACGCGCAAGGTGCCTAGTCTTGGAAAGCGTGCTTTGAGCCGTGCCACCAGCAACTGCGCCGTCGCCATGCCGCTGGGGCAGACGATGATGACTTCTTGCACGAGGTTTGGGTGTTCGCGGATGTAGGCGGCGCGGAGCAACAGGGCGATGTTGTTGATTTCGTTTTCTGGCAGGACAACGGCCGTTCTCTGCTCAATGATGCCCGCCAAAACTATTGCCAACTTCCGTTCAAAGCCATATTTGCCTGATAATTCTGTGCGTTCATTGGTGTGGGGCGTCCATAAATTAAATCGGTGCCGCAAACAGGCTGGGATAATATGAATGACCAGACCATCGCGTAATGTTTTATCCAGAGCCAGATGCGGCAGGCCATAGGTATTGACGATGCAGGCAACCAGTTCATCAATGAGTTCCGTGAAGATATTGTCTATTTCTAAATCGCCGGGCCAGCGATCGTTCCTGGGTGCGGCCAGAAAGTGCATGGCAATATAGGCGATTTCAGTTTCAGGCCAGCGTGTATTTGAGCGCCAGCCCAAATGCTTGGCAATTTGCGTGGCGACTGCCCAGATGTTGAGTGTTTGCAGCCAATTGAGCATCTGTTCCTGGACGAGAACGATGTTGCCCGCTTGCACCCGGTCTGTTTGCACGGCCAGATTGAGTGCTAAATCAAGTACGGCATCATCTGTGAAACGGCCGTTTAGCTGCGCCTCAGCATACGTAACCTGACCAAACGTTCTCTGCACATCCCACCGTTTGATTTGCGTGCGCACTTTTGCCACAATGGGCATCAAATTGGCATCTGTACCCAGTTCAAAAATCAAACCCTGGGCATGAGCCATTTTAATCAGGGGTTTACCAAGCGGCGTCTGCCCCCATAACAACGCCGATAAAGCCTGACGAAAAGCACCTTCTGCGCCACGAATCTCAAACCCATAGTTGGGGCGGCGCTCCAGACTCAACCCATGGCTCTGTATCCAGGGTTCAATCGACTCAATATCCTTCAGGATGGTCGTGCGCGAAACTTCAGTAAGCTGCTGAAGCTGATATAAAATGAGCGGCTCATCGGCAACAAGTAAAATCAGTGCGATAAGCTGCTGCCGTTCCTCAACCGACAAGACAAGTTGGAACCTGTCATCTGTGGCTAATTCACGCAAGAGTTCTCGGCACTTTTCAGGGGAACAGACTAATTGAGCGCCAACACCCGGGGTAACTTTCAGGGTGACATCCCGCTGCTCCAACCAGGCCCGCAGCCCTTTCAGGCCATAGTTGACCTGGCGCGAGGTCAAATCCATCTCCCCGGCTAAATCGGCGGAGCCAAGCGGCTCATTCGACTCTACCAAGAGTTGAAGGATGTCTCGCTGACGGGTGGTTAAGGCTGTCATCATGAACACGCTGTCTGTTTTCCCGAACCTAATTTATTGTTTTTTTGAAATCAGGCCATTAAATTTTGGATATTGGATTTTTGAAGGTTGGGAGCGTTTATCCTGTTTATTCATCAATGTTTGTCATTATAAGGCAGTTTTGCACAACAATAACAGTGGATTGTTACAACTTTTTGTATAGTAGTTATGACAAAATGAGATTTATTGCCTTTTAACACAAGTTTTTCTTTTTGTGATAATGGATTGTTTGCCGGAAACGGCCGTTTCCCCTATAACATCTCTCTCATCTAATCCCAACAATCCTGCCTTCGACAAGCTCAGGCAGCGCCAAAAGAAAATATGAAAAAGAAACTACGTGGTATCAAACGAACCGATATCCAGTTAGACTACGACCTGTACCGGGTGAATGTACGCATGCGGGGCGTGGCTGATTCCTACCTGAGTGTCGTCGATCTACATCCAGAAGGGATAGAAAAGACGATTATGTTTGTGCATGGCTACGCCGGGGTGCTTGAATCATGGGAACATCAGATCAACCACTTCGCCCGTACCCATCGCGTGGTCGCACCCGACTTGCGCGGACACGGCCAAAGCGACGCCCCCTACACCGACTACACCATGCGCGAGATGGTTTCTGATCTGCACGCCATCGTCGTCGATTTGGATTTTCCTGAAAAGTTCATCCTGGTGGCGCATTCTTTTGGCGGCTCTATCGCCGTTGAATATGCCAACGCCCATCCCGAACGGCTAGAAAAACTTGTCTTGATTGCCACTGCTGGCGAATATCCACTGCCCAAAGCGGCACGATGGGCCACACGCATCCCGGGCAAAATAGGGCAGCCGTTTTGGAAATACCGCACTCGCTATGATGCCGAGTTTCATGTGATGAAGCGCATGGCGGCCAACAATGTGCTGAAGTGGCAGGGGTGGTCACTAATGCGCAATATCACCACGCCCACCCTGGTCGTTACCGGGGAACGGGACAATTATTTCCCGCGTGAGGTGTTTGACGATGTGGGCAAGATGATCCCCAATGCCGAAGTGTATGATGTCGGTTCAGCTAAACACAAAGTGCAGCTAGAGCGGCATGAAGCGGTCATCCGCGTGATTGAACGCTTTATTGATGATGACGAGAAGAGTTCTTGGCGCGATGACGCCCAAAAAGATGATCCGCTGGCGGAACGCATCTGGCTGCGTAGTTACAGCCCGGACACACCACCCATGCTGCCGATTCCGGAACGGCCGTTAACCATCTTCCTGGACAGCGCCGCCAAATGGTTGCCCAAGCAAACGGCCGTTATCTTCTACAACCACCATCTAACCTACCAGCAGCTCAACGACAAAGTAAACCGCTTTGCCCAGGTGCTGCACGGCAAAGGCGTGCAGCCCGGCGACCGGGTAATGCTTGTTCTGCCCAACATGCCCCAAATGATCATCGCCTTTTACGCCACCCTCAAAGTCGGCGGCATCGCCGTCATGCCCAACCCCGATGCCGATGCAGCCCTCATCACCCAACAAGCCATCATGACCACGCCCAAAGTGATGGTGACACTCAAAAGTTTTGGCCGCCTGGCACAAGCCATCAGAGAAAAATCCGGCCTGAAACAATTTATATTCGCCGACATTAAACCCGTCGTCAGCGCCAAGGTATACAAGGCACTAATCGACCGCTGGCAGCTACCCGCCAGTCAACCCGAAGACGCCGCCATCGTGCGGGCCATTGGCGAACCAATGGACAGTTTAATGGACGACGTGCCAGCCATCGCCCCGCCCCGAGTACATGTAAAAGGTGAAGACCTGGCCGCTATTTTATTCACCAGCGGCACCACCGATGAACCAAAAGGCGTCTGCCTCACCCACAAAAATCTGGTAGCCAACACCTTGCAAACCCGCCACTGGATTCCTGATCTGGTTTACGGCAAGGAAGTGTGCCTCGCCGTCTTGCCCATCATTCACAGCTACGGCCTCATCAACGCCATGAGTTTGCCCATTGCGTTGGGCGGCACCGTGATACTCTCGCCCGTTTTTGATGTCGCCGAAGTGCTGAGCCATATTCGGGATTATGGTGTCACCCTTTTCCCCGGTGTGCCGTCTATGTATACCGCCATCAACCACTTTCCGGCGGCACGTGAATATGGTTTAGGCTCCATCAAGGCGTGTGTCAGCGGCGCGGCGCCGCTGCCCATTGAAGTGCAGGAAGAGTTTGAGAAATTAACGCGCGGTCGTTTAGTAGAAGGATATGGTCTCACAGAAGCCTCACCCGTCACCCATGCCAATCCGCTGTATGGCGTGCGTAAACCTGGCTCAATTGGTGTGCCTGTGCCAAATACCGAAGCCAAAATCATAGATTTGGTGACGGGCGAGCCGGTGGCGCAAGGTGAAATTGGGGAATTGGCCGTGCGCGGGCCGCAGGTGATGCAGGGGTATTGGCAAGATCAGGCAGCCACCGATGAAGTGATCAAAGATGGCTGGCTCAACACAGGTGATGTGGCAGTGATGGACAGAGATGGTTATTTCCAGATTATCAGCCGCAAACGGGACACCATCATGTTTGGCGATTACAGTGTTTTTCCGCGTGATGTAGAAGAAGTGCTGTACGAGAATAACAAGGTGATGGAAGTGGCCGTGGTGGGCGTGGGCAAGGTAGCTGGCGAGCAAAAAATCAAGGCGTTTGTCGTGCCGCGTCCGGGCAGCGCCTTAACAGAGGATGAACTGATGCAAATGTGCCATAGACGACTAGACCCATATGCTGTACCCTGGGAAATCGAATTCCGCGAAGCATTGCCAAAATCGTTTATTGGTAAAGTATTGCGTCGCGTATTGGTACAAGAAGTAGAAGGGAATGATGGCACTGTTTGAAAAATATGAACAAGTTGATTTAGCAGACCTGCCCCGGTTTACGGTTGAGGCGTTGGGTATTGAGACAAGTTATTATGAGGTAGGGCGGCCGTTGACGCCGGTGGTTTCGACAGGCTCAACCACCGCGACAGGCTCAACCAACGGCCTGCGACAGGCTCAGACCTCGTCTATTTTGAAAACCAACGGCCTGCGACGTGGCCTTCGACAAGCTCAGGCTACGTCGCAGGCCTCGTTGCCACCACAGAAACCAACCGTTTTGCTGCTTCATGGCATGACCTCCTCTGGCGATGCCTACCGTGAACTCATGATTGCGCTCGCCGATGAGTATCACCTAATTGCCCCGGACATTCCCGGCTTTGGCTTTTCAGAGATGACCACACCGTACACGCTGGAGCATTTGGTGGAATGGGTAGCGGCGTTTATAGATGCTCTGGAACTCGGTCAATGTCTGGTGGTGGGGCATTCTTTTGGCGGCGTGTTGGCCTCTCATTTTACAATGGCCTATCCCGAAGATGTGGTACGGCTGGTTTTGATTGCGCCTGCGTTGTTGTCGGCGCAAAAAGTGCCTGATTTGGTCATGAAAGCAACCATTTCGTTGGGACTGGTCAGTCTCGGCACAACGATTTCACAGTCACGGCTGGTTGTGCCGTATCAGGTGAAGAGTGCTTTTTACCAGCCAGAAAAACAACCGACGACAGTGTGGCAGCGCCGCATCCGTGATTATGACAATGCCCGGGCAACGGCCGTTGTGTTTCCAGCACTTGCTAACGGTTCTATTAAGAATTTGAGCAAAATTACGCACCCCACCTGCCTGATTTGGGGCGAGGATGATGCCGTTGTCCCCGCTGCGGA
>JACSSI010000266.1 GCA_014879345.1 Anaerolineae bacterium
ACTCATTGCGCTGGGGCCGCGTGAAAACTTTTACCGTGATGTGAAATTGCTGGATTAAAACGGCCGTTTCCCAACAGCCACCTTACTTGTAGCGACTGGCAGCCTCAACTGGCAAGCTGATATATTGGCATATACGTCATGCATCTTTACGCTTCCAACCGTTTACAGATAAACAACCGCCGCAAACCGATTCGGGGGACAACTGTATTTTTGGTACGCGCTTCAAGCCAATAACCGAATTCAATAAACCAGCCTGGGCCGGCAGGGATTAGCACTGTCGTTTCGCTGTGCTCAATGTAGAAACCAGCATCCCAAATCATTTGCTTGAGCTTCTCAAAGCGTTGAAAACGATGTGGCCCTTCTGAATGGTGCAGCCCGGTGATGGCCGCCAGGGCGTGCATCGGCTCCCAAAAGAAGTTGGGCGTACTCAAAATCAGCGTGCCGTCTGGTTTGGTAACACGACCCAGCTCTTTGATGAGCAAGTCAGGTCGGTCGAAATGCTCCAGGCTTTCCAGGCAGAGTGTGATGTCAAACTCGGCCGTTTCAAAGGGGAAATCATAGCTGGTGATATGCTGCCAGCGCACGTTTGTGAGGCCAGCAGCCAAGACCCGTTCCATGCAGATTTTGCCCATTTCCGGTGAGACGTCGGCGCAAACGGCCGTTCCCACCTTGCCTGCCTTATAAAACTCCGCTGTGCCATTGCCGGATCGTGCCTGAAAATCGAGAAAATGGGCATTGTCGGGTAAATCTGCTACCCGCAGCGTATCCGTAAAGCGCCGAAAATAAGAATCTGCACCTTCGTTGATCTCATCATAATCGACCGCCAAATCATCAAAAAACGCCTGCACATCCGACATCGGCCAGCCATTTTGTGTCCAATATTTTATTTCTTTTTTGAGTTGATTGAGTGCTCTGTTCATAATTTAAGATTGAAGATTAAAGATTGGCGATTAAAGAGACGAGGACTTGCAAATTTTCAATCCTTACTCTTTATTCCTCACAAATTTCAAATTCCACCTGCGCCAGCCCTTTCCGCTTTGTTGGCTTAGACAAATTTTTCCACGTCTTGCGCAGCGTATCAAACAAAGGGCCGATAATTTTCAGTGGAATCTGCTCCACGATTTTGCGCGCCAACGATGTGCCACAAACGGCAAAAATCGAGGAAATGACCATCTCTACCAGCTTGCGCGAAACGGGCATGGTTACCGGACGGTAGCCAAAGTATGGCACACGCCGTCCCATTTTTTGCCGCCACGCCAGGCGGATGAAGGTACCCCGCTTCTTAAAATCTATCATGTGACCATGCATACTGAGGGCATCTTCCAGCGAGGTTTCTTCGAGAACGGCCGTTCCCGCATCAACCATCTCCCGCAACAACGCTTCGCCTTTCTCCGTCCGTGCCACCACCACCGAAAAACCTTCGCCCTGCGCTTCAAAACGGGGATGCCAGGCATCGCCCACGGAAATGTCGGTTAACTCGTTGGTGAAATCGACGGAGAGCAGGGTGCTGTTGGTGATGAAAAAGGGGATGAGATAGTTGTAATAAAACTTTTCTGCTTTGAAGACACGGCCATCTTTGAGCCGAATCATCAAATAACCGGGCCATTCGCCATCGCGATATTTTAACTCGGCAATTTCGTCCAGAGAGTTAACGCCATTGCCACGCAGGTAGCTGGCGATGGCTTCCAGATACATGTTGGTTCCCACATACGGCCCCAGCACGTAATCGACTTTTGTCGCGCCCGGATGGCCTTGACGTTGCAGCTCCCGCAATGAAGCAACTTGATCAGGGAGGCCGACGTAGGCTAAACGGCCGTTAAACCCCGCCATCTCACCCAAAATCTCATTCACAGGCACAGGTTGATACACACTCTGCGCTCCCGCCAAAATCTGCGCACTCGTTGTGGCAATCACAGACTCCGCCAAATAAGGCAGTGTGCGCCCCTGTTGCACCACCACCGCCCCGTCAATCTTGCCCGTCTCCAACAAATAGAGCAGCGTCTGCGTAATCACCCCGCCCGATGCCCCCGCCCGGCGCACAGCCTCCGGCGTCGCATACCCCACGTACGTTCGCCGATAACAGCCAATCAACCAGTTCTGTGGCAGCTCGCCAAACAAATAACGATACAAACCAGGATAGTCAACGCCCTTCCCCGGACAAGCTGCCCAGGCACGCTCATCCAGGTCGAACGGTTTACCATCAGGCAGTTGCACAGGCAGCGGCCCGCGTACCGTCTGCTGCATCTGCAACTGTCCTTGTGCCAGCCCTACACACGCACCGCAGTGGGTACACAAACCAGCCTCCACAACCTCTTTCTGGAGTCGCTGCCACACTGCATCGACCTGAAAACTCTCTTGTTTAAGCATAAAACTTATGACAAAGAAACAAAAGGACAAAGAAATGTTTTATTTCTTCGTCCCTTTTCCTCTTTGTAAATATAAATCTCTAATCTCGATAGTAATTTGGCAGACGCTTGTTAATCAATTCAGCTAACAAGCCAATGGCAAACACCTGGAACGCTGTCATGATAATAACCAGTGTCGAAATATCCGCAATTTGGTCAAAGACCAGCATCGTGCCAGCCCCCCACAAAATGCCCAATACCAACAGCCAAAAACTGATAGGCAGAAAGATTTTGAGCGGCGCAAAATAGAGGCCAATACGCATCACCAGACGCAAAAAATTGATCGTATCATGAATCGGCCGAATTTTTGACTTGCCCACGCGAGCGTAATAGTTGATGGGAACATAAAGCACCTGATATTGATTGGTTAGCATTGCCATGGTAATGGTGCTGGTGAAGGAAAATTGATTGGGCAGCAGATTGAAGAACAGCAGGCAAACCTCACGCTTGAACACGCGCAAGCCAGAATTCAAATCCGGCACAGGTTCATTGGCAACGTAATTTGCCACTTGCCCCAACGCCCATTTTGCCGGTTTGCGTATGGTGGGAATATTGACATTTTCGCCTACTCTTGCGCCCACAACCATGTCTAAATGATTTTCAACCAGGGTATTAACCAGCTCGGGAATGCGTTCGTTTGGGTAAGTCCCGTCAGCATCTGTGATACAAATGAGATCATATTTGGCGTTACGGATGCCGGTCTTGAGGGATGCGCCATACCCTTTGTTGGCTTGATGACGAATGACGGTGACGGCGTATTGTTGGGCGATAACGGCCGTTTCGTCCGCCGACCCATCATCCACCACAATCACCTCATACTCACCCCCCACCGCATCCATCTTCTCTAGCAACGCAGCCAGCACCGGCCCCAGGCCATTCTCTTCATTATAAGCTGGAATCACAATAGAAACCGGCGACAAAAGAGTGTTGACTGTTGACTGTTCACTGTTGACTGTTGACTGTTCACTATTCACCATTCATCTTCCCCTTTTCATCATCACATTCATTGCAAGCATAACAGAAGCAGATTAACCGTCAATGGTTTTATAGTCACGATAACGGCCGTTTACTTCACCTGCCCCGCTCGCCCCAAATCAGCCCAGCGCACCCCGGCATACAACATATACACCAACCCAAACACAGTCGCCGAAAGCCAAAGCGTCGTGTGCAGCACCAGCGTATACGCCGTCGCCAGCCCATCCTGCACCCCATACAATTTCAGCATCGCAATCATCGGCAAATCAAACGTGCCCACAAACCCCGGCGCAGACGGCAAAATCGAAGCCAAATTTGTAATACCCAGCGTCAACGCCACCACCACCATACCCACATCAAACGGAAACGCCTGCATCACAAACCAAAACTTAGCCGCCTCAAACACCCAAATCAACACCGAACTAATCAGCAAAATCAACACAGACAGCGGACTGCGCAGCGCCGCCAACCCAGCCAAAAAGCTGCCCGCAACCGCAATCAAAGGCTTGCCCACCTTCCCAGGCAGCCAACCAGCCACCACATTCACCAACACCAGCGCCTGCTTTGGCAAAAACGCCATGCCTAAAAAAATCACCAACAAGCCAAAAAACAACACACTCGTCATCATCACCAGATTCTGCATCTCCGGCACAGGCAGCGGCACCAGCAACAGCGCCCCAAACACCAACACCAGCACAGAAATTCCGTCAAACACACGTTCCACCAACAACGTCGCCAACCCCCCGCTGACAGGCACCTCTTCCCATTGATTCAACAAAAATACACGAAGCAGCTCCCCAATCCGAAACGGATAAATACTATTACCCAAATATCCCAACGCCACAATACCGCACAAATGCCACCAGGGAACCGTTTTTATCGGTTTGATCAGCACTTGCCAACGCCACGCCCGCAAGCCCACCGTCACAAAATAAGCCAAAAAAACAGGAAGCAGCCAACCATAATCAGCACCGCGCAAACTCAACCAAACATCATCAAAATGAATACCGCGCAGCGCAATCCACAAAAACACAAAACTAATAGCAATACCAATCGGGAGCTGCCAGCGCTTGAGTTGGCTTGTTTTAGAGGGAACATTCATAATAAACAATTGTCAATTGACAAGTATGAATTGTCAATTATTGAGCCATCTAACAAAAAATATCGGCTGACACCAAAAGCATCAGCCGATATTCTCAAATCATCAATCCAAAATCACAAATCGTAAATCGTTTACGCCATCTCCACCGTCACCCGCTCTCGGTGAATTTCATAGCTGCCAGATTTATCCAAAACCTGCGTCACAAACTGCTCCGGCACATCCACAAACGTATGCTGCGGTTGAATACGGATAGCGCCAATTGTTTTGCCAGGGATATTGGCATGATAAGCAATCGTCCCCACCACATCATTCGGACGTACACCATCCACCTTTCCCTTGTTGAGCGTTAAACGCACCATACCCTTCTCTCGGCCACCATGTTGACGCCGGTCACCATTAGCATGAGAACGGGTAACGCCAGCAGTACCTTTGTTAAGATTACCACGATTAGGCTGACTGCCAGTCCGCCGGCCACGACCACGATTGTTGCGATCATTAAAATTGCCAGCCTCAAACTCACTCACATCAGAAATAGCAGGAATAGGCCGCTGTTTTTCTTCGACACGCGCCAGTTTCAAGGCAGCCGCAGCCACCGCCGACACGTCATAACCCTCTTCAATCAATTCCGCCACAATCTCTTTTTCCCGATTGCAACGATCACGACGCAGCCACACCAACATACGTTCCACCAACCCTTCTTCACGATACTTTTCAATATCATTGATGGTTGGCAAATCTGCTTTGGTAATTTTTTGGCGCGTCACATTTTCAATCCGGCGCAAACGTCCTTGCTCACGTGGCGTAAACAAGCTGATAGCCACGCCCTCTTTGCCAGCACGTCCCGTCCGCCCCACACGATGCACATAAACCTCAGGGTCTTGCGGCAAATCGTAATTGAACACATGAGAAATATCATCAATATCCAACCCACGTGCAGCCACATCCGTCGCTACCAGGACTTGAATTTGATTATTACGGAACCGTTCCAGCACCCGTTCTCGTGCTTCCTGGCTTAAGTCACCATTCAAAGCTTCTGCCTGAAAACCACGATTGGATAGTTCATTAGCCAATTCGCCTGTAGCCACTCGCGTTTTGGCAAAAACCAGGGCAGTGGTCAAGTTTTCGATCTCAAAAAGACGTGTCAGTGCCGATAATTTATCTTTTTCGTTGACGATGTAATAACGCTGATCGATTGTGGAAACAGTCAGATGTTTTTGTTTAATTGCCACAAGCTCTGGGTTACGCAAATATTTATCGGCCAATTTGCGAATAGGATCAGGCATGGTAGCCGAGAACAGCGCTGTTTGGCGCTCGGCTGAAGTTTTGTCGAGGATACTTTCGATATCTTCGATAAAGCCCATGCTCAACATTTCATCTGCTTCATCCAGCACAACCATGTTGGTCTGGCTCAAGTCTAAGGTGCCACGATTGATATGGTCTAACAAACGACCCGGCGTGCCGACAACAATATCTACCCCTTTGCTCAAGCGGCTTATCTGCCGACCGTAGGGCGTGCCGCCATAGACGGCCAATACGCGCACACCGGTATGCTGTCCATACGCATACATTGCTTTGGATACTTGCATCGCCAGTTCACGGGTTGGGGCTAAAACCAGGCCTTGCACATATCCCTGCCCCGGCTTTAAGTTTTGCAACATGGGTAAGGCAAACGCGGCCGTTTTGCCAGTGCCGGTTTGTGCCTGACCAATCACATCACGTTTTGCCAACATACGGGGAATGATTTCTGTTTGAATGGGGGTTGGTTCGGTGTAGCCTTCGTCGGCAATGGCTTGCAACAACTCAGGTTTTAAGTTTAACTGCGAAAATTCGGTCATGATGCTCCTGCGCGTATTTTTCGCGCATATGGAATTTTCAGACGTCTCGGTTTGGTGATCATGCACCACACATGATCAAACAGGCCGTTTGCTGAAAATTTCCACCTTGTGTTTTGATGAGTCCTACGATATTGCTCTTGCGGGCAATACCCCGTCTGCCATTCGACAGCCGACTCAATCCTTTTTCCAAAATGGCATTTCGCTATTTTTGGAACCACAAGTGGAGCCTGGCTATCGCAACAAAAATGCCTCATCACCTTGAGAGGCATTTGGAATGTCAAAACTTGTTTCTGTAAAGTAAGGGAATCCAACATGAGGAAACCAAGCAAGAGTATACCACAGCTTTTTGGAATGCTACATGAGAATTCTTGTAGTACGTTGTATCCATAAAAACGGGTGCGGTTAGTTTTTGTGTAACAAAGCAGACTACAAAAGTCTTGCCAATACTAATTGGCATTAAAT
>JACSSI010000267.1 GCA_014879345.1 Anaerolineae bacterium
GTGCCAGGGAGAGATATGTCATTAGCCGATGGTTTAGTTAACACGTGTGGCGTCATATTGGGTGGGCTTATTTACTATAGATGGGGACAAGCCGTTAAAAACAGGCTTGAGTACTTTTTGTATAAGTAGAAAAAAGCAGGTTTATATTGTCTATAAAATCTTAATAAAATGGCGCTATACAAGAAACAAACCTTAAAACATTGGCAAAGCCTGTTGATTTACTACAACACGTGTTGAGCTAATACAACAAAACCCTTGACAACTCGCAAATGATCGTTTAGTATAAATGCAAGTAGACTAATCGGGATCATCATGGCGGCGTTGGCGATGGTTCCGCATCGCAGACGGTAGCTCTGCCAAATAGAGCGGTAGGGCTGGCAAAAGCGCATTAGTATGAATGAAAGTAGACTACTTTAGTTTATACTAATTGCGCTTTTTGTTTTGACAACCTGGAATTTTGTGACTCCTCCAAGTCACTCCTGCAAACGCAGGAAACCACGACTCGGATACTCGTTTTATGGGTACGACGGTCGAGAGAGACCTGTCGAGCCACAATTTTTGTTGTAATCATACATCACATCCGAACAAATGATCCAAAACTACTTGACAACACCAACCATATCGAATAGTATAAATGAAAGTAGACTAACACGTTTTATGCAGTCTGGGAGTAAGCAGATGAAGTCTGGTTTTGTCGGGCGTAATCGAGAATTAAGTTTATTAGACCGTACCTGGGAGACAGACAAGGCGGCATTGGTCGTGTTGTATGGCCGTCGCCGGGTGGGGAAGACACGTTTGCTGACGCATTGGATTAAGCGGCATGAAGCGGATGGCTTCTATTGGATGGCAGAAGCTACATCGGCGCTGGATCAACTGCGCTCATTCTCGCAAGCCGTCGATAATTTTGCGGATCCAGAAACCCAGGCACCCCTCGATTTTACGTATGCCAATTGGGAGCAGGCGCTGCGCCAGGTGGCGTTAATGAGCCGGGGCAAACGGATGGCGATTTTCATTGATGAGGTCACCTACCTCATGGCTGTTAACCCAGATTTCATCGCTGTTTTGCAAAAAGCGTGGGATCAATGGTTGAGCGATTCTGATGTGGTTTTGGCGCTTTCTGGTTCACAGATGAGTTTGATGCAGAAGCAGCTTTTGTCTTATCAGGCGCCGCTTTACGGCCGTTCTACCGCCCAGATTAACTTACCCCCGTTACCTTTCGGTGTTTCGCGTAGTTATTTCCCAGAATATAGTGCAGCAGATCGTATAGCAATTTATGCCATTTGGGGTGGCGTTCCTGCTTATTGGGAACGGCTTAATCCCTCTTTGACTGTGATGGAAAATTTGCAGATTCAGCTTGAGCCATCCAATACCTGGATGCTTGACGAGCCACGTATTCTTTTGCAGGATTTTCTGACGGATTTGTATAACTATGTGGGCATTATGCGGGCGATGGCGCAGGGTCATGAGACGTTGAGCGACATCAGCAACCGGGCTGGCCTATCAGGCGGGCCTGCTTCTAAATATTTGAGTATTTTGCGTGACACGGGTTTTGTGGAACGGCGAGTGCCGGTAACAGAGCGCTCTACTGATTCACGGCGCGGCCGTTATTTTGTGACAGACCCGTATTTGCGTTTTTACTATCGTTTCCTGGCTGCTTACCAATCCAAGTTGGCGATGGGACAGCAGCAGCAAATGCTGCTCAATATTGACCAACACTTACCGGCGTTTATCAAGGCAAATACCTGGCAGGAGTTGTGCCGGGAATGGCTGTTGTTAGCCAGTGCACAAGATGAGATTCCGGTACCGGTGGAAGAGGTTGGCAGCGATTGGAAGCGTTCGTTTACGATTGACGTGGTGGGCATCAGTGAAGAAGATCGCAGCCTGGTTTTGGGCTGCTGCTTATGGAATGATAAGCCTGTTGGCCTGGCACCGATGGTTGAATTGGTTAAACGTACTTCTGCCATTATTCCCAAAGGGGAAGATGATTGGCAGGTGTATTTTGTTGGCTTTGCGGCTGGCGGCTGGACGGAAACGGCCGTTGCAGAGGCAGATTCTGTCATTGTCGATGATAAAGCAGCCCGTGCTCGCCGGAAATGGCATGCAGCGGGTGTGCGTCTTGTTGACTTGGCTCAAATTGATGAGGATTTGGCCCGCTGGTCGGATAGTTCATTGAGTATCTAGTGGTGAAAGCGTGTAGCAGCGGCTTTAGCCGTTAAATTGCTGAAGCGGTTATTACGATCCACACTGCTAGAAAAGAAAAAAGGCTAAACGCATCTGCGCCTAGCCTCGTTTATTGTTGCCACTTTCATTTTGTAAAGATGTTGCAGCATCTTCATCAAAACGCCCCTTAATTGGGGAGGGGGCTTTTTTGCCTCCCAGTGGCGTATACCTGTTGATAGGAGGATAGCACAGGGTGATCTCTGTGTCAATTGGTCATGCATTTTTTGCATGGTCTATTAATGCTGCCTGATCGCCGTTTGTGCTCAAGATGGTTTCTCGTCCTGTGCCTTCTGCCGCGTTGGTTGCAGCCAACTTGCGCTTACATCACCTGAGGCAGCATTTAGCGAAGGATACGCCCATCGGGGCTGTTTCTGAGGTCTTTGTTGATCCAGATGTTGTCCAGGAACGGCCGTTTCTACCTCAGAAAATAGAGAATCTGCCAGATCATTTAGGCTGGGAAAGTCATTCGGCTTCCCGGTTGGTACGTGCCAGGAAACCGCAGCAAATGCGGCGTCCTCTTCCAGTTAATCTGCCTCAACCATCTTCCAACTTCTCTCAAATTAACGCGAAATCGGCGCAGTGTGAGGCGTTTTGCGTTGATTTCAGCCAGTCTGTGAAGGTTTATCCCGATATAGCGCTGGCGATGCTGCGTCAGGAACAGGCTGCGGCTGGCCGTCTCTGGCTGATTTTGCGCCATTTAGACAGGGAAGGGCGGGGTGTCCTTCGCGTAGTCAATATAAAACAAATACTAACTACCTCAAAAAAACGTTATCGTTTGTGCGGGTGGCGACAGTTACGTAATTTATTGCGGCAGGGGGATGGGATTTTTTGGCAGCGCGATAAGGAGCAGGTTTGGCTGCGTTCTGCGGGACGGGTGGCGGCTGGTTTGGATGTTTCCAAGTTAAACGGCCGTCCTGTGTCCGTTCCCATAAAACATTTGCTAGGCACGATTGGTGAAGCACGTGCCTATTTGTATGCCAGTTTCCACGCTGGCCGTCAGGCGGCTTCTGAGCCAGGTTTGAGGCAAAAGCCGATTGCGCGGGATACGTTGACGACGTTAACTGGTTTGACGGCTGAGAGTCAACGTGGTTATGAACGGCGCATTGGCATTCATGTCAGCCAGAATTATGTGGTGGGGGAACGGGCCAATCAGTCTAGCCGGGAGGAGCGGATTTGGCAGCAAGGGGGCGGAACGTTTGAGTTTGTTGATTATCGAGGTGTACAAGGCAAACCAGGCAATGGTTATGTGGCCTGGCAGTTGCCTAACAGTTACCGGGTAACGCTGGCACACCGGCCTAAGGGTCGCCAGAAACGTATCAATCGCATGTTGTCTGACCTGTTTATGCAAGGGATGACGGGGAACAAGCAGCGCACGATTGAGAAACGTTATTTTGGCGATGGGGCTGGAGCCGCGAAAGCTGTAGGCAGTCGTGCTGCTAAACGAAATTGTGTTGAAGCTGAGGTGTTTTGGCTGCAACATGGTGGGGTGAACGGCCGTTCTCGCTTATGGCATATGTTGACTGCTGTGGGTGGCTGATTTTTTTATGTTTATGCCCGGAAATTTTTTTGGCTCATTATAGGGATTAACTTTAATTGTCTTTGTTTGGGCTTGTATGTGGGGGTGGTTGCTCTTGGTGGTTATGCGAAAACTGGTGTCGTTGTAGTGGTGTGTTGTTACTCAGAGATAGTTGTGAACCTGTTACCATTACGGTGCGGTGCGCCACGCAAAAAAGAAGTTGCACTATTTCACACAGTGCAACTTCTTGCTCCCAACAAACAACAGGTACGACTATCACTGTCCAGCTAGGCATTACGCCAGGTTTTGCTAATGTCTACTACCTGTTTTGCTTTGTCCCACACATCGCCAGCCTGATTCTCAACGGCCGTTACCTGTTTAGCCGAAACACCTTTTGTCACCGTCGCTACGAACTGTTCACGGCTCTGCGCCGCAATATCGGCAATCTTCAAATCGGCCACTTTGCGCCCCAGGGTAGAGCGTGAACTGACGCCACGAATGTCCGTCGCCGGTAAATCGGCTGCTTTGGCTGGCGCTCCAGCATACTCCTTGTCCAGCCGTTCTGTGCCACCCATATCCAGATGCGCCTCTAATTCATCCTGCGTATCCAACAGCGCACTGCGATCCACCACCAACCCCTCCAGAGGGGCGGCCGCTTCCGCTGCCGTGCGGATGGTGGCATTGGGATTGACACCAGCCATCTGATACAGCTCGCGCAAGGTATACGATGTGTTGGTGGCGTCATCGTACAGTTCGCGTTTTCCCTCGCGTGCCAGGTAACTGCCATAGGTTTCACCCGCTTCAATTTCCGCATAAATAGGCACATAAAGTGCAGACCCATCGCGCCGTTTTGCCTGTACCAGGGCTTTTGCCGCTTCGGCACGCAGTTCAGCCGTGCGGTCTGTTAATGTGGCTTGTTCCTTTGGCCTGACTTCTCGGGGACGACACAGGTAATAGAAGTTGGCAAACGAGGCCACGTAGCGCCGGTGGGCAAAACAGTTGATCTTCACACCATCTTCGCCATTCAGCATCACATCAGCCAAAATGACCCAGGGTTCTGTGGGGCAGGGCGGGCAGGACGGTGCTACAACTTCGCCGTTAGCGGTCACTTCGCAGCGCACAATGCCATCACTGTCTGGCTGGGGCATGGGGTCGGCATAGGTGCTAGGCAAACTTGTTAGCACCTTGACGGCAAAGCTGTCGCGTATGCGGCTGTACTCACATTCTTGCTCATTGCAGCCACAACCGTTGGCCTGCACGCGCACGGGCCGGGACTGACACTCCGCATATTTGACAGCCACGTACAGCACTTGCCCGGCGCGCCGATTGACGCGCACATCGCTGCACCAGGGGTCTAGCAAATCGCCACAGGGAGACACGGCATTGCCATCCAGGCTTTCCCGGCATAAATCTACTTTGACTTCCTGGTCGATCATGATCTCGTCACCAAACGGCCCCAAGATATACCCTGGCTCGATCACGATTTCGCAGTCGCCTGCGCCCTGGCGTACCCGTGCGCCGCACACGACGCCCCAACCATGCAGCAGCCGGTTATGCCGCCGTGTTTTTTCACGGAAATAGAGTTGATCCTGGGTCAAATCATCTGGGGTGATGAGTTGGCGCGGAAAGAAACGGGTTCGTTCCAGGCCCACACCCACGCTTTCACTCGACTGGCAAGTTGTTAATTCATTCATAATTGTCTCCTTCGTGAATAGCATCGAATTGTCACGAATTAACACGAATTTTTGCTGAATAAGGTCAAATAATTCGCGTTAATTCGCGTTCATTTGATGTCCAATTTCATTTTAGCCTTCTTCAAAGACTTCAAACCAACTGTTGAAGTTGCCACCTTCAACGCCATCTCCGGAACGAGGCAAAACTGCGCCTGTGTCAACCAGTCGATCCCAGATTTCCTGACCCATCATTTGCTCATCGGTATCCCAAATTGCGTTTAACTGGGCGGCGGTGAGGCGTGTGCCTCTTAGTTCAGTGTCTAATTGCAGCGGCGGGGTGCTGGTATCGGTGATGACGCCACGAGCGGAGCGCATTTGCACCAGGAAACGGCCGTTTAGCAGTTCATCTCTATCGTCAACAAGCAGGCGGTAAACGGCCGTTATCCCCGCCTCTCCCAAGATCGAATCTTTTGTAATATCCGTTAGCTCCAGCGGCATACGGCGCACCCTAATCTCATTCTGCCCAAAAGAACGAATTTGCCAGAAACGGAGCCAGGGTTCCATCTCTTTCAACTGCGCTTCATTCATTTCGCGGTCAAATGTCACTTCCAGCCGAGCCGATTCCAGCCACATGTTGAACCATTCTGCATTGCCGCCGCGCGGTGTCAGACTGGCGGCATTGGGCGGCCAAATGGCGTTCACGACGGGCGGGTTTGTGGTGGGCGGTTCTTCCTGGGGGAAGCTCAAGGCGTGGAACAATACCTCGTCGCCATTTGCCAGGGAGGCCACAGCCGTATTCAGCCCGGCCGTTGGGCCTACGCGCCACTTGTTAGCCGCCTGACCCGCCGCGTCTGTCACTACTGTGGCATCGGTCAACTGGCCGCCGCCGCGCACGGCAAACGAGACCGTTTCATTGGAGACGCTGTTACCGTCGCCGTCAATCACAGCCACCACGAGTGGCTCAGGGAGATCTGCCCCCGGCGCGGCCGTTTGCGCGTCACCGGAAACATACACCAACTCACGCACGGGAAGCTGGGCGGTGGCATGGAACATGACATGACTGCCGCCCGTCACGCTGGCTTCGGCCACGTTTAATCCGGGCGCTGCGCCCAAATCCCAGGTGGCGCTGGCCTGCCCAATGGCATCGGTATTGATGGTGACGGGCTGTACTTGCCCCCCGCCCACACGCACGGCAAAGGTGACGGGTTCATCGGCTACCAAATCGCCATTGCCATCCAGCAGTTCAACTACCAGTGGCTCAGGCAACGTTGTGCCTGGTTCGCCTACCTGCCCGTCGCCAGAAACGTAACGCAGCAGGCGCATCCGGCAGCATTCGTCTACCCGCGCTGCCAGGC
>JACSSI010000268.1 GCA_014879345.1 Anaerolineae bacterium
AGGGGAGCGATTGAGCCTTTTCGACCCAGTTGACGCGCCTGAAGCAGGGGGGTGTCTTCCGGTTTTTTGCCGCTCATAGATTTGATCTGAGCCATGTCATTAAAATCACCAATCGCCCGGCCGATCATTTTGGCAATGAGTTCTAAGCGGGGTAAAACGGCCGTTTCATAAGTACCCACCAATTGCCCATTACGTAAAATCGTAATGCGGTCTGTTACCTCATAAATTTGGTCAATAAAATGGGTGATAAAGACGATGCCCAGTCCTTCATCTTTTAATTTGCGTAATACCTGGAATAAATTCTCTGTTTCATGGGTATCCAGGCTGGAAGTTGGCTCGTCTAAAATCAGGATTTTGACTGAAGAGATTTCAAGCGCCCGGGCAATGGCAACCATCTGTTTAACGGCGATGGAATAATCACCCAAATCTCGGGTGACATCTATATCAACATCCAGGCGAAGCAGATTTTGCCGAGCCAGCCTTTGCATACCGCGCCAATCAATGCGGCCAAACTTGTGCGGTTCACGGCCAAGCATGATGTTTTCCGCAACCGACAGATTGTCACACAGATTGATCTCCTGGTAGACGGTGCTAATACCTAACAGTTGGGCATGTTTGGGTGATTTAACATGAATGGCAGTGCCTTCCAATTCAATCTTGCCATCGTCTGGTCGATTCACACCAGTAATAATCTTGATCAGAGTTGATTTTCCAGCACCATTTTCACCGACTAACGCATGAATTTCACCGGATTTCAAAGCAAAATCTACATTATCGAGCGCCTGCACACCGGGAAAGGCTTTGCAGATTCCCTGCATGGTTAAGAGGCTGCTGCTTGGTTCTTCTGGCATAAGATTCCTCTATCATTTACGGTTCAACAAAGTTACGTTATGTTAACAAAAGATTGAGAGATTAGATTTCCGCCAATCTCTCAATCTTTCAATGGTCAGTTAATAATTCTCTTTTGCAGGTAACAATGTTTTCTAGTATTGACGTTCTGGCAGCAGTTCGGCTGCATTGTCAGGATAATAGACACTTTCTTCTGAAGGAACCCATTCGGGCAATTCTTCACCGTTTACAGCTCGTAGAGCTAAGTCATAGAATTGTGGGCCAAGCAGTGGATTACATTCAACTGTGACGTTGAGCTTGCCAGCAATCATGGCTTCAAAAGCACCGCGCACGGCGTCAATGGAGACGATTTTGATGTCTTCACCGGGTTTCAGACCATATTCTTCAATGGCCTGGATGGCGCCGATTGCCATGTCATCATTATGGGCATACAAACCGGTAATTTCGTCGCCATATTTCTTGAGGAAGGCTTCCATAACTTCTTTGCCTTTAGCGCGGGTAAAGTCACCAGACTGGGAGTCGATGATTTCGATATTGTCGTTGAGCGTGTTGCGGAAGCCGCTGTAGCGATCATTTGCCGGGGCAGAACCAACTGTACCGACCAGTTCAACAATCTTGCCACCTTCTGGCAGCAGGTTATTCATTTCGTTACCAGCTTTTTCGCCTTCTACCACAAAGTCTGATCCCAGGTATGTGGCGTAGAGGTCACGGGGTACATCTGCCCGGCGGTCTACCATGATAACGGGGATACCAGCGTCTTTTGCTTCTTGCAGAACGGTTTCCCAGCCAGTTTCTACGACGGGGGAGAAGCCGATGACATCTACACCCTCAGCAATATAGGAGCGAATGGCGGAAAGTTGGTTTTCTTGTTTTTGTTGGGCATCAGAGAAACGTAGATCAACACCTAATGCTTCACCGGTTGACTGAATGGAGGCGGTATTGGCTGTACGCCATTCGCTTTCAGCCCCAATTTGAGCGTAGCCCACCACTAAATCTTCCATCTTTTTGGGGGCAGCGGCCTCTTCTGCTGGTGCAGCTTCTTCTGCTGGCGCGGCTTCCTCTGCTGGTGCAGCTTCTTCTGCCGGTGCGGCTGGTTCTGCGGCACCTGATGAACAACCTACTATCGCAAACAGCAGCAGCAGGGCAATCATGAGTAAACTTAATTTTTTCATGGGTCTCTCCTTATCATCCTTAACTAGGGGTAAAAAATGGATAAAAAACGGTTAATAAGAAGAGTTTATTGGTTAAGCTGGCTTAACTCAATCCAATTTTATTGGTTGTTTTTGTAGTTTTAAAGGGTGTTGCCAGAGTAATTTTGTAGCTTTTTAGATCATGGCACTGGCAATTATAAAGTGGGGTAATTTTCTACGATGCAGGTTAAAAAATCTACGATGGAAACGGCCGTTTCCCCTCATCATACCGCGTTCCCCACTCTCAATACCGGCGACTAGGCATCACCTCCGCCGCATCCTCTGGGAAAAACACGCCCTCCTCAGAAGGAATCCATTTAGGCACAGGCTCATTGTTGACAACCTTCAAGGCCAAATCAAAAAACTGCGGTCCCAAAAGCGGATTACACTCCACAGTGGCATTCAATTTGCCGTCAATCATCATCTGGAATGCATCCCGAATCGCATCAATAGACACAATCTTAATATCCTGCCCCGGCCGTAAGCCATATGCCTCAATCGCCCGAATTGCCCCAATCGCCATATCATCATTGTGGGCATAAACCGCATCAATATCATCCCCGAAGAGTTGAAGCATATCCGCCATGGCCTCCTCCCCTTTCGCCCTGGTGAAATCGCCGGGTTGTGAGGCAATGATTTGAATATCGGGATACGCTTGTATAACTTGTCTAAAGCCAGCGGCGCGGTCAATAGCAGGCGCAGAGCCAATAGTACCCACCAATTCAATAATTTTGCCCTCCCCTTCTAACAGATCTACCATGACCAGTGCCGCATTTTTACCTTCTTCAATAAAATCTGATCCAAGATACGTCGTATAGAGATCATCTGAAACTTTCGCTCGCCTATCGACTAATATGATCGGAATACCGGCATCCTTTGCTTCCTGAAAAACAGAATCCCAACCTGTTTCTACCACTGGCGACACCCCAATCACATCTACTCGTTGGGCAATAAACGTCCGGATCGCCTTAATTTGGTTTTCCTGCTGCTGTTGACCATCGGAGAAAAGCAGTTCAACCCCTAAACTTTCAGCAGCCTCTTTAAGCGAAGCCGTATTACCCGTGCGCCATTCACTTTCCGCGCCAACTTGAGAATAGCCCACAACCAACTCATCATAGCTTTTTTTATGATTGTTTTGTTCAGATGGCAGCGTCGGTTCAGGTAGAGCAGAACCTGTTTCAAAGGTACAAGCAGTCAAAAAAATGCCAAGAATGATGAGCATATTTAACAAATGAGCAAACAACCTTGAAAACTTTTTCATGTCGCCAATTCCTGTCCCATTTGAGACTCCTGTTTGGGTATGGCAAGCGTTACCCGTGTGCCAACCCGATACTTACTGGCAATAGACAGGCCATATTCTTTACCATAATACAGTTTAATGCGTTTATTCACGTTGCCCAGACCAAAACCGTCGCCATCCATAGATATTTCTTCAGAATCTTCAGTCAGCATTGTTTGGATTTTGGTGAGTTTATACGGTGTAAATCCCACACCATTGTCTTCCACATCCAGCAAAATCTGGTTTTCATCAAGACAATTGACATGTACAAAAATCTTGCCCCCGTTCTTTTTAGTTTTAATGCCATGGTACAGGGCATTTTCAACCAATGGTTGCAGCGTCAACTTCAATATTGTGCTGTTGAGTAATGATTCTTCCACTTCAATTTCGTAATCTAAGATGTCCTGATAGCGCATTTTCTGAATGGTAAGGTAACTTCTCACGTGTTCAATTTCCTGGCGCAGTGTGATCCAATCTCTGCCTTTGCTTAAAGCAATCCTGAAGAAGCTGGAAAGCGCACAAGCCATTTCAATGACTTGATTACTCTTGTTTGCTTCTGCCAGCCATACAATGGTATCCAATGTGTTATAAAGAAAATGGGGGTTAATCTGGGCTTGCAAGGCTTTTAATTCAGCTTTCTGCAAGTTATCGTGCTCTTTGATTTTAGCATTGAGCAGTTCCCGAATTTTACCAATCATAATATTGAAACTAAGACCCAGTTCAGTGATTTCATCTACATTATTGTTGGTAACAAATACCTCAAGGTCTGCACCGGTGATGGTGGTGGTGACATCATGCAGCTTTTTGATGGGAATATAAATACTGGCAGAAATAATCCAAGCTGCCAGCACAGAAAAAGCAATGACGGCCGGTAACAAAATCATATATAAGACGGACAACTGTGTAAATCTTGCCTGATTGGCCTGGTATTGTTTCTCTGCTTCGTTTACTTCAACGAGCATATAGTCTCGTACGCTGTCTTCGATTACTGTGGAAACGCCACGAATATTTGTGAGCACGGCCTCGTTTTCGGCCACGCGGCTTCCTTGTTCAATTTGCTCTCCCATGACGTTTATATAGTGCGTGAGCGTTTGCATGGTTCTGCGTATGACTTCTAATTTGTTTCTCGATTTTTCAGATTTGGCATTTGCCATTAGAAAATCAATCTGGGAATTTGCTTGGTCTACAATTTGATACTGGCTGCCTGTGGCAAAATCTGTTTTGCCGGAAACGATGTCCCACATTTCAGCATCAATGGCTGGTTTGATATAGCCATTGAGATCATTCGCCGTAGTGATATTGGTAATGATGGCATCATATTGGCTGTTAAACCGCAAAACTTCCAACATCAGCATGATATTAACGGCTGACAGCAAAAAGATAACGGTAAAAAAGGAAATCATGATTTTGGTGCGCAGTGATAGATGGATACTGGCAAACAAGTTGATGAATTTATCCATATATCCTGGTGAAAGAACTGGTTCGTTTGAAATTAATTTGGCATTCATGATGCTGCCTCTCTGTTTTGGATCTCCCCCGGAAGTTGAATTTAGCACTTGTTGTTAGCACGAAAAAGTGTTGGCTACATTGAGAAAGAACTCCCGGGAAATAATTCGCTAGTCTTGTGGTTGTTGGCGAAACTGCTGCGGGGGAAGACCTGTGTTTTTACGGAAAACATGGCTGAAATAATGTGGATCGTTATATCCGCTTTGAAAAGCAATCTCTGAACACTTCAGGTTGGTGGTGAGGAGGAGTTCTTTAGCGCGTTCCATTCTGAGTCTGGTGATGTAGTCTTTGTAGGATTCACCAAATTCATCGCTAAAAACGACGCTGAAATAGTTGGGGCTGAGGTTTGCCTGGGCGGCAATTTCGTTTAGCAGCAGGTCTGGATTGGCAAAATGATTATCAATGTATGATTTAACCTGGTAGAGGTTTTTGGTGCGTTCATGTGTTGCCAGGGAGTTTCTAAAGGCTATTGTCTGTAAAAAGATGTTTTTGATTGTTTCTCTAATCTGTTTGCCGGTTTTAAGCTTTGAAAGGGTGTTTTCGATGTTTTGTGTTTCGGGAATGATTTGGGCGGCATCACCTTCTTTACTATTTACAAACTCGGCAGCGGTGAGGATGATGTCTACGAACAGGTAATGTTTTACCAGATGGGAGTCTACAGCATAGGTGACGAGGGTTTTGAGGTGGGTATCATAAAAATCATCAAATTCGTTTTCGCGGCCACAGGAGAGGTAGTGGGTAACGGCCGTTTGATCCAATTTTAGCTTTTCAACCAGATCATCACCGTCACTCAGAACTGTTAAGCCAGCACCGCTCTCATTTTTTTTAACAAGTGCAAGCGCATAGTTAAATGATTGCGGAATTTCTGCCAACCGCTGCTGTGGTGTGCCAATGCCCGTGACAACACGACACGGCAGGGTGGCTTCTACTTCTTGCTGTACCAATTCGGCCAAAAAAGTGCCATCTTCCGTCAGCTCTTCCAAACTTTCTCCCGTCAGGATCAATAGCAGCTCTTCCGCGCTTTTTTGTGTCAGGAAGGTGCCTGGATGCGGGTGTATGAGGTCTGCCACAGTAGTATTTATGTGGTGGTATGTATCGTATGTGAGATGTTGGTCAGATAATGTTGGGAGAATTTTGAAGAGAATAACAAGGTAATAAGGGGCAATAATATTGAGGCCAAGCTGCTGGCACTGTTCAATGGCTTCGGTGGAGGAAACACCGCCTACCACTAGCTGAAACAAGAGTTTTTCTTTCTGTAATGCCAGGCTGTTTTGCAGTTGGCTTTGCAACTGTTTGAGCTTTTCACGTTCTTCCCGTTCTTGATCAAGCTGGGCGCTGACTCGTTTGAGAACTTCATGCAGCTTAACGGCCGTTATCGGTTTCAGCAGATATTCAGACACCCCCAACTGCACAGCTGATTGTGCGTAATTAAACTCATCATGCCCACTAAGAATCACAATCTTAATCCAGGGCATTCGCTGCCGCACAATTTTGCAAAGCTGCAACCCATCCATGAACGGCATCCTGATGTCTGTAATCAACAAATCAGGTTGGCTGCTTTCGATGAGAGACAGCGCCATATCTCCATCAGACGCTTCGCCACAATACTCAAAGCCGGCTGCTTTCCAATCTACATTTTCACGGATCCCCACCCTGGCAGCAGCTTCGTCTTCAACCAAGAACACTTTATACACCATGCCGCCCTTCTCCTTAAACCAGGAATTCGTTTGCTAAAATCTCGTCAGATCACAAACGATTCCGCAAAAACCAGAAATGCTTTTCTATGCAAACTGTAACATGCTTTGTGAAATCCAACTTCCCGAAATTGGATAAAGTTTCCTCAGTAAATAGCATCGAATTGTCACGAATTAACACGAATTTTTTGTTGGATAATGCCAAATAATTC
>JACSSI010000269.1 GCA_014879345.1 Anaerolineae bacterium
AGCCTTCGTCGAAGTCTTGGGCAAATTCTGTATCATATGCGGCCCGTTCTTTGATGTATTTTTGAAGATCGCTCATCATATTATCTCCGGTCAAAGTAATCTCGTTTACGTTGTTCTGCAATCTTGATTTCATTCAATGGCGTTTTTTGTGTTTTCTTGGCAAATCCGCTAGTTAGAATGATCAAGTTGTCCCCGTCAAAAAAACCCAGTAAGCGAAATATATTGCTACCAGATTGTATCCTTACTTCCCAAATATTGTCTGTATTGGTCAACTTTTTGAAGTATTGCCTTGGAATTGGGTCTAACTCTTCGATTAGCTTCAAAACCCAAACGACTTTTTTCGTTTGCTTACCTGTCAGGGAGTTCAAGAACTCTTCAACCGGACTACGTCCTATGCTGGTTTTATAGAAGTTGACTTGTCTCATGGAGAACCGTCTCCTGCCTGTTCGACCCGAAGTTTATGTTTCAAGTATAGCATATAACGGCCGTTACCATTGAGACCAGCCCTGTTTTGTTTGGTTGTGGTGGGTGGGGAATGGGGGGAACGGCCGTTATCGCAGAGTAATCAGCAAGCTTAAAGTGGGAATGGGGAAACGGCCGTTTCCATTGAGACCAGCCTTATTTTGCTTGGTTGTGGTGGGTGAGGGATGGGGGGGAGATGGGGGAACGGCCGTTAATCGCCATCCGCTTCTCCCCTTTCATCCTCGTGCGCTTCATTTTCGTGTGCTTCCCCCTCGCGTTCATGTTCGCTGCCACCAGCCGTAGCAAGCAGACCAGAGATTAAAGTGCTTTTTTCAGCGGGAGTTAGCTGAGCTTCTGGGTGCATGGGCAAATAAATCGGCATAGGCATTTCACCCTGCTTGATTTGTTCAACCATTTCCTCTCCCTCTTCGCCTTCAAGCCCCTTTCCCCATTCCGAAAAATTGAGGTATTCACGCCCTTCCATTGTATCATGGTAGACAAGCCAGGAGATTGGGGCAATGTTACTGTACCAGGGCCAGACCGTTTCGTTGCTGTGGCAGTCGAAGCAAGCTCGTTCAGCTAAGGCGCGGGTTTCTGGGTTGTCCCAATTAGGCTCGTTTACGACTGGGGGATTGGTGTGGTTACGGCCATAGGGAACCAGTTGCATGAGCAAAAAACCACCGGCAATGACTAAAATACCAATCAGTAAGATTTTCTTGATCATTATTTTCTCCGATTAACTAGCTATTAAGTGAATTTGGATCGGCTCCTTAATGCAGGGGGGTATCCATTGCTTACAGTGTATATGAAAAACGGCCGTATTACCTTAAATTTGCGCTAACTATTGTTAAATAAACCTTAAATGCACCACTGAATAATGAGAGCTGCCGGCCAAATTTTTGCTTATAACTGTCCTTGATTCGATAATCCAGTTTCGCTTACAATAGCATTATCAGCCTAAAGGAGACCGATTGACTATGACTATAGAATCTGCTCAATTTGAAAAACTATTAACTTCGCCGCGGCTGCCATTTTACGCGAAGCAAATTCAGGCTGTCCTCAACAATGAATCACAAAAACGCCATGATTTCTACAACCAAATCACCGAGGGTGACAAGGTTGAGTTTATCAATGGTGAAGCAATTTTCCACTCGCCTGTCAAATTTCGGCATAATCATGCATCTGGGCAGCTATATCGACTATTAAGCACCTTTGTCATGTTTAATGATTTGGGCTATGTCGGTTTTGAAAAAATCATGGTCTCTTTGACGCGCAATGATTATGAATCAGATATTTGCTATTTCAACAAAGAGAAAGCCAGCCAGTTCAAACCAGACCAAATGCGCTTCCCCGCACCTGATTTTGTCGTCGAAGTGCTGTCGAACAGCACGGTTGCAAATGATCGAGGTGTAAAATTTGAAGATTATGCCGCGCATGGCATTGTTGAATATTGGATTGTTGACCCTGACGAAGAAACCATCGAGCAGTATGAGCTTCGTGAGGATGCTTATGAACTCGTTGTCAAAGTCAAAGCGGGTCAAATTGACAGCCTTGTCATTCCTGATTTCACCATTCCGGTACGCGCTGTGTTTGACGAGCAGGAAAATCGCGTTGCCTTGCAAACGCTGCTTAAGTAGGTTTCTCCAAATCGCGTGTCATAGACGGCCAATCGAGCTTGAGATAGTTGTCTCCCGCATTGACAACAATTTCGTCCGGGGCAAATTCAGCCTGGACGTAGGGATTGTCGTAGCGGGGATAACCGTACACTTGAATGGGCTGTCCGTTTTGGGTGAAGGGGGCTTTCCAGCCAAATTCCAGGCGACCCTGTGACGGGGAGTGGTAGCTGACGTTGACGCCATTGAACTGGATAACGGCCGTTGCCACCCTCTCCACAAACTCGCCAAACTCACCATCCACATCCCGCCGTCCCATCTCACAAATCCAGATATTGCTGTCGCCCGGCGCGACCAGCTCCCGGTTCACGTCTTCGGCGTCGTTGGCGATGAGGTCTGTGTGATAATCTTCGGGATTGCCTGTTTTCCAGTAAAACGGCCGTTGTGACCTTAACGCCAAATAGCCATCTCCCTTCCGCGCAAACAGCCACTCCTGCTTCTCCACCACCTCATCAAACTGGTCTTTAGGGAACCAGGCGTGGGTATAAAACAGCTTCGTCGGCACATTCAAGGCTGGTTTGCGATGTAAATTGTAGATACAAATCACCACATTTTTGTGCTGAACGGCGCGGGGAAGCTGTCCGGAACCCGCCCAGTAATTGGGCGACACGCCCTGCACCTTGGCCGGATGCGTTGTAAAACAAACGGCGTCCGCGCCTAGCGTGGCCTGCCAGATTTGGTGCTGATCACCGCCCATGCCAGGCCGGTAATCCTGGGCGCAGGAGAGCATATAATCTGGGGTGCGGTAGGTGTAGGTATTCACTTCTTCGCGGGTGTTGCGGCAGAAATCCCACTCAAAATAACGGGCGAATGGCTTTGTGATATGCAAAGTCCGCATCAGCGGCAGCACTTTTTTATACGGTTCAAACTCGTAGAAGAAGCCATTTTCCCACCAGCGGTACTCATCCAACATGCTCAGGAAACTGTTGACGGTGCGCGGATGGATGTATGCCTCAAATTGCAGCAAGAACATGGCGTCCTCAAAGGGGAATGGCTGCGCTTCGCCATCTTTGAAAATGCCCCATTTTTCTGCTTCGGCCAGTTTGATGCTGGCGCGTTGTTTGGTCTCCATTTCGGGACGCGCCAGGTCATGGGCGATGGCTTCGATGACGGGCGGCATTGTGTAGTTGGTGCTGAGCGCCAGATTGATGGCGCTCATGTTGTCGAAGCCGCTGTATTGCCCCATGCCAAACATCAGCTTGGTGATGTCGATGGTACCCTCGTTGCTGGCCCATTTTTTGGTGTTTTCGTAAGAACGGCCGTGGGTTGAGCCAAACACCCCTTTGAAACTGTTCAGCGCCATGTCCAGCAAAAGCAGATCAAGAATCATCGTCGATTTGCGTACGATTTCGTCGTCCTGGCAAAAATCCACCAACGAGAGCAGCGCCGTTATATCCTCGTCGTAGTAAACGTGGGAAAGCCACTCGTTGAAGCCCGTGTAAAACCGGAAATCAAGCCAGCGTAAAATGCGCTGATGGGCTTTTTCCATTTTCTCTTTGCCGGTCTGGCCTGAATTGGCAAACACCGCATCAGGATAGAGCTGCCCGGCCAGATATGCCGCCGAGGTGAACAAAATGTGATGGTTTTCTGTCCAGAAGCACATGGAATCGACGCCCGCTTCTTCCGGCCAATATTTGAAGTTGAGGACGGTGGTTTGGGCGCGGGAGAATAAAGATTGAAGATTAAAGATTGATTGTTGAGGTGAATCTTTAATCTTTGATCTTTGATCTTCTTCATCAAACTGGTACAGCAAGCGCAGGATGCTGTGCAGCACAAAATCGCTGCAATCTTTACGGGCGTCGATGAAGTCCATGGCGGCATGGAAAACACCTTCGTGGGGCGCGCCACCAGCCGCCCAGCGAGCCAGTTCGTAGTAGGCCATTTTAGTGTTGTTGGGCGCTGGATTGCGCTGGATGTGGGCGAGCAAGTCTTGTTTTCTGCTCTCGAATGTGCCGTGAATAACGGCCGTGTATTCATCCGGGACAACTTCTGTGGGATAATCGGGTGGCGCAGGTAGTTTAATCTGCATCTGGTATTCGGGGTTTGCGTGTACAGTAGGCATAACAAATTTAACCATTCCTTGCTATAATGCAGCATTGAGGTGAAAGAATGCTGGCAACATTAGAAAAAATAAAACGTCTCGAACAATACCTATCCGTCAACCAGGTCACGGTTGACCCTGTGCTAGACCAATCTATTGACAAAATCTTAGCGCGGGAACAAGGTCGGCTGCATGAGATGCAACTTCGTTTGTCCGCACAAATCACTGAATTTGAAAATCAATATCAGATGACATCAGAAAACTTTTCCCAAAAATATCAAGCTGGTATGTTAGGCGACGATATAGATTTCATCGAATGGGCAGCTACGCTAGACATGTTGGCAAATATTGATATCCAACTTAGTTTATTGTCCCCTGCTGCATGAACCCCATCATCACCCAATACTTCCAAGATATTGAAATTCGTCTGATTCAAAGCGACATTATTCTGTCTTACGACATAGTACGGCATGAAATCGGTCTGACGGATGGCAAACTGCGTTGTCTCTTGCGCTTACCTGATGACCATATGGCGGAATGTTTTGTCTATATCACGGAAGATAACGGCCGTTTACGAACAGATAAATACAGTTTCCATTGGCAAAACAAAGCAGAAAAACTGCAAGAGCGATGGGACAATGCGCCACATTTCCCAAATCTGCCTAATGCCCCACATCACCGTCATCTTGCTGATGGTTCAGTCATTAGCGCTAATCAATCTCCCGATTTCATCGCTTTTTTAAAATTACCTCGAATCCCAACTAAATTAACAACTCCTGTAGCTCAGACGCTTCTTTTTTCATCTCTTCCGTTTCCGCTTCCCCGGCGCGGCGCTTTGCCAGCAGCGCATTCAACCGTTCATGCACTTCAGGCGTCAACGGATAGCGGCGGGCAAAAAAGAGTGAAATCAGCACCAACACCAACGGCAGCAGCGCAAAAATTACGCGCAGCACCATGATAAAAGCACTGGATTGTGGCTGATCCACCAACGTAGTCACACCATCCACCACCTCTTCAAGCGGCTGCACATAACCCGCCCATTGAATCGTCAGCCCCACAAAAAAGATAGCTACGGCCGAACTCATCTTGCGTATCAGCGTCACCAAAGCCGCATACACACCTTCCTGCCGTTCCCCTGTCTTCAGCTCATCCACATCAGGAATATCAGGGAAAATCGCATACATCATCACAATCACACCGCCCACGCCGACGCCTACCACTGCCGAAAAAAGGTAGGCCACCCATACCGGCTGTCCGGGTGCCAGGAAGAAGCTGAACAGCATTGTCACCAACCAGATGACGCCGCCCACCATAAAACCAAAACTTTTGCTCGACCGTTTGCTCAACCAGTAATAAAAGGGCAGGGAGAGCACTTGAAACAGCAGCAGCGTACCCGCCACATAATTGGCCTCATCGCCGCGCATAATGTAATACTTCATAAAAAAGACGACGATATTGCTGACGGTATCGACCGCCACAAAGGCAAAAAGATACATGAGCAGGGCGTAGACAAAGGTTTTCAATTTGAACGGTTCAATAAACGCCACCCGCCAGTCAAACTTTTCCGGCGGTTTTTGGAACTCTTTTCGTTCCCGCGCCGCAAAAAAGGTAAAAATGAAGGGGATGGCAAAAAACAGACCAAAGGTGATGCCCATCACCAGATAGCCGGTACGCACATTGTCAAACTGTTTAACGATTTCTAGTGGAATCAACGCCGCGATGATCGACGCTACCGTCGAGAAAAAGATGCGGATGGTACTGAGCGAGGTTCGCTCGTCGTAGTCCAGCGTCATTTCGGCTTGCAGGGCGTTGTAATTGAGCATGACAATGCTGACGACGGTGGAAAAGAAGAGATAGGAGAGGATCACCAGGGCAAACCGCGCCAGTTCGCTATCCGTGCTGTAGGGATAAAACAGGGCGATGAAGGAAAGAAAGACCAACGGCACGCCAGCCAATAAATAGGGTCGCCGCCGTCCCAGGCTGGTGCGGGTGCGGTCGGACAAGGCGCCTTCGAAGGGGTCGGTGATGGAATCGTATACCTTGCTGATGAGGATGACGGTGCCTGCCAGCGCCGGACTGATGCGCACTACATCGGTCAGAAAGATGAGGTAGAAAAAGTTGACGACGACCATTGAGCCGCCGCCATAAATGTCGCCCACACCGTAGCCAATTTTGCGCCAAAGGGGGAGTTTTTCGGATTGGATTTCAGTGGGTTTTAGGGTTGTCATGATCGTGGGGCGTAATACGTAGTGCGTAGGGCGTAACCTTTAGGAAAACGTTCTACGCACTACGCACTACGCATTATCTCCTCTTTCCTTCCTGATTGTGCTGACTTATAAATCGCTTCAACGACGGCCAGAGCGGGTAGGGCTTCGTGGGCTGGTATGAGGTAGGGTTTGTCGTCTACGATCCAGGCACGGAACCCTTCGAGGCTGCGCTGGAGCGCATGGACGCCGCGTGTGGGCGGTTTTTGTGTTTTGACTTTGGTGTCGCGGAATTTTACGTGGGGGATGGGAGATGGGCTGTAAACGGCCGTTCCCCT
>JACSSI010000270.1 GCA_014879345.1 Anaerolineae bacterium
AACAACTCCAACAGCACATACGGCGCCACCGTCGAGCCACTGCCCTTCGGGAAAATCGCAATCTTCCCCGCCATACTCTGCCCATTCATCGGATGCCCCGCTTCTTCAATAACGGCCGTTTCCCGATTCACAAACCCCAACAACGTAATCGGCGTATCCGTCACAAACGCCTGCCCCTTCACAATAAAATTCGCCTGCGAAGGCAGCCCCTGTCCCGCAGATTCAAAAGAGCCAGTTTGCAATGGTACAGCGACACTCGTCTGCACAATCTCGCCCCTCTCACCCTCATCTGCTGGCCGCCCATCTTCAATCTTTAATCTTAAATCCTCAATCTTCAACACCCCCTCCGCTACCCCGATACAATCCGCCAACGTCATCACCGACGTCGGAATCCCATTCAGGCCAGACTTAATGTAATGTTCCGCCTTCATCGAGTTGGTGAGAATATGGTGAACCCAGCTTTGGTCATAGGGCGTCACCTCGGGACAGGTGTTTTCCAGCAGCAACGCCCCGCTGTCGCGGATAATATCGGCAATGCCCGTCTTTTCCGCGATGGCCTTGTTGTGCGACGAGGTGAAGACCCACAAAGGTGGCGCGTCGGCCGGTAACGTTTTCCCTTTGAGCAGTTCTGCCGTTGCCCGTAATTCCCCCATCGACGCCTGCGGACAGCCAATCGTAATCAGCGAAATGGGCGCGTGTGGGCGCAACGCATCATACCGTTCTGCCAGGGCCTCCGGCGTAAAAGCCAGCGTATCCTGAAAATCCCCCTCAGGAATATCCCCTTCCCCTTCAATATAGAGCAAGGGACAGCCATAATTGGCGGCAGCGGCCGTCAACGCCTTGCGCTGCTCGTGGTCTAAGTCTGCCGGTAAGCCGCTGATAACGGGGATAGGGCCAAGCGGCGTCTTCCACGACGGTTTGCGCTGCAT
Source organism: Anaerolineae bacterium (assembly GCA_014879345.1). Classification (GTDB taxonomy): domain Bacteria; phylum Chloroflexota; class Anaerolineae; order Promineifilales; family Promineifilaceae. The sequence continues at coordinate 930 of JACSSI010000270.1, forward strand.
GCCAATCCAGTCACCCAAAATCGAGAAGTCCGTGGGGTCGCTCATCTGTGCCGTCACCTCGACAAGCAAATTAGGCCGCCGTGCGCCGTCCACCAGCAAGCCATACTTGGGCGTATACCCCGTCAGCGCACAAGCCAGCGCCGAGAGACCCGATTCCCGATTTGTCGTCAGGCCGCAGTAAGAATTGCCAAAGCAGATGGCGTTGGATTCAGCCCACGCCGCCACCCCTTCGGTGACAACGCCTTCCCATTCATACGGCGTGCAAGATTGGGTCGGTTGCACGCCCAACTGGGTGTACAGCGCCACAATCTCGTGGTTGTGTTCCCGGAAATTGGGTGCCACGATGCGCATTTCGTCGAACTGGCTCTCGTCGCAGCCCGCCGCATTGAGGGTGGTGGGTACGGCCATGTCTGCCAACGGGTCGCTGGAAAGTTTCGCCAGAAATTGGCGCAGTCCCAGGCCGCCTGTCAACGGGGATACGCCAGAAAGATGGGCGCTTTGGATGGGAATCAGTTCGGTGGCGCCGGCAGCGGCGGCCATGTCTAAAACGAGGCGCATCCCCATTTGTTTGGCCGTGCCGCGTTCGCCGTTAAGCATTGCTTGTTGCTCGTCGTTTAATTGAATGGTTGTTGGCATGGTTTTCCTCAGTATCACTGTCCTTGTTCTTCATTTGGCAAAATCGAATGTTCTGGCGGATCAATATTGCCCCATTTCTTCTCTTGATAATGGATGTATTCGCGCTGGGTTTCGTAGGCGAAGTCGATGTCGTTATGCGGGCCAAAAGCACGCAGAATTGCTTCATGGATGGTTTGTTCGCTGCCGCGTCTGTGTTTGGGCTGCACCAGATAGCGCAAGGTGAGCAGGACGCCGCTGGATTCTATTTTGGTGTAGATAGTTGGGGAAGTGTTGTTATAGGAAATGACAAAGCGCATCTCTTTGATTTGCTTTTGTTTTAACATTTCCCGGTCAACATGCGGCGCATAGGTGTTGATAACGTCGGTTAAAATCGCTTTTGCTTTTTCCCAATCACTTTCATAGGTCACTAAAATTGGAATTTCGTTCCAGATGAAAGGGAGTCCCTGACTATAGTTGGCGATGACGGAGGTGAAGACACGGCCGTTTGGCACATGGAGTACCCGTCCGGTACTCTGCTCCGCGTCGATACGTTTGCCGATTTCTAGCAGGCTAAACTGGAAGAGGCGCATGTCGATGACATCCCCTGAGTGATTGTCAACTTCCACCCGATCTCCAACGGAAAACGGCCGTCTTGAGACAATAAACAGCCAGCCTACTAAATTCACAATCGGGTCTTGCAACGCAATCGCCAAACCAGCAGATAAAATACCCAAATACGTCAGAATCGATTGCAGCCCCACCAGCCAGATACGGCCAATCAGGATACCCCCGATAACATAAACCGAATACTCAATCCCTTTACGCCAGGTGTATAAAGCGCGGGTGTTTTCCAGAAAACGCTTATTGACATAACGCAAAGACGCCCAACGTACCACCAGCACCACAGCCAAAATAACCAGGGTCGTAAACAATTTCTCTTGCGTTTCTGGGCTTAAATGAAATTGTGCTTGTAAAAATTCTTGAAAATTTTCAATCATCAGATTCACTATCCGGATAAATCACCTGCACGGGAATTCCCGTATCTGTTTGAATAGTTTGAGCAAATTGTTCCACCGCATCATCACCAAATACGTTTGCAGTTTGGCCGCGTGGAGCGCCTAGAATTAAAACCACTGCGTGAGATTCTTGCAAAAACCGCTCAATTTCCAGTTGTACATTGCCTTCCCGGATTTCGACAGACGCTTTTAGCCCGGCCGCTTCTGACCGGCTTTTGGCGACTTGTAACAACGTCTGACCCATCCAGTTGAGTTCCTGGCGAATTGCCGGAATCAACTGTTCGTCAACATCACCCAGGCTGTCCGGGGCAGTCACATACAGAAATACCAGCGGTTTCCTTTCTTGCCTTGCCCGCCGAATAGCGGCCTCTTGCGCCGCTCGGCTGCCTTCACCACCTCTGGTGGCACACACAACACATTCCATTTTTAATCCTCATTGTTTACATAAACCTGACAGGTTTACAGTTCCATTTAATGTTCGGACATCTTTTCACGGTAAATCATCTTTCTTGTCCAGGCCATGCACAAACCTGACAGGTTTTCAGTACCACTTAACAGTCAGGCATCTTTTCATGGCAAATCATCTTCCTTGTCCAGGCCGTTTATAAACCTGTCAGGTTTTTAGCCCACAAACCTGACAGGTTTACCACTGTAACAGGCTGTTCAGAACTTTTTTCATAGCACATTATTTTGCCAGACTAGGCCATGCACAAACCTGTCAGGTTTTCTTGTTCTCATTCATCTTCATCCAGGCCGCGATTTTCTTTGATAATTTCCAGGGCGGCCAGATGGTTATCTGCTTCTTTTACCATGTCGTGATGCAAATCGTCGGATAAGAAGCCTTCACGGGCGGCATTGCTGATGGCGGCTCGTTCTGCTTTGAGCACCTCCTGGCGTGCTTGCAGGAAAACCTCTTGTTCCAGTTCAGGATATTCATGCAGATGGGTGTTCAATGCTTGTTTGGCTTCCGCAATCTCCACCTCATAGATGTCGCTCATCGCTGCCCAAATTTCTGGAAAGAGGATGTCGTCATTGTGTAGGCGGTCTAGTTCCTGTTTGCCAGCCCGTTTGGCGTAGATAGCCGCTTGCAGCCGCTGCTGGGTGATACGCTGCTGTGGTTTAACAGCTAACTTCAGATATTTAATGAGTTTCTCAATGGTCACACCTTGCACCACCAGCGTAAATAGCACCACACCAAAGGTCATAATGCGCAGTTCGTCGGCGATTGTTTTGCCAAAAACTTCACCGGTGAGGGTGAGGGCCAGCGCCAACGAAATGGCACCGCGCAAACCGCCCCAAAACATGACATGCCGGTAACTGTTTGGCACATCTTGCGGACGGGGGGTTACGGCATTGTGGATACCCGTTATGGCATAGATGATGATGGCGCGGCTGACCAGCACGGCGATGACGGCTACGATGATGGGAAATAGATAGGGTCTTAGCTGGTCGATCTCCAGTTCAAAGCCGATGAGCAAAAAGATCATGGAGTTCACCACAAAGGAGGAGAATTCCCAAAAGTTTTCAAGCGTGAGGCGCGTGGTGGGTGAGGTGTTTTGCAAACCGATATTGCCCACCATCAAACCGGCGGCCACAACGGCCAGGATGCCGCTGACATGAAATTCTTCGGCAATGACATAGGCGCCAAAGGCAAGGGCGACGGTGGTTGTGGTTTCAATCAGGTGATCGTCCAGGTTTTTGAGGACGATGTAGGAGACGATGTAGCCCAATACCAGTCCCACCAAGACCCCGCCCAGGGAAACGCGCAGAAATTCGAGAAATGCCTGCCCTAAACTAAAGGTGCCGGGGCCAGCAATGGCAAGGGCAATCATCAAGTTGAAGAAGACGATGGCCGCGCCGTCGTTGAATAAACTTTCGCCTTCCACCAGCAGGGAGAGCCGCTTGCTAACGCCTAAACTGCGGAAAAAGGCGATGACGGCGACGGGGTCGGTGGCGGAGATGAGGGCGCCAAAGGCGAGCGCTGCCAGCAAAGGCACGTCTAAAACCCAGGTGATAATTTCACCGATGATGATGGTGCTGATGAGTGTGCCGCCAATGGCAAGTGCCATAATCAGCACGAAGTCTTTGCGCATGTGTTTCCATTTGATGTGCAGGGTGGCCTCGAAGAGCAGCGGCGGCACTAAAATTGCCAGGATGACTTCGCTGCCGACGTCGAAGGGCAGGAAGTTAGGCACGAGGGAGAGGGCTGCGCCGACGAGGACGAGGGCGACGGTGTAGGGGAAGCGGATGCGCCGGATGATGAGGGCAACGCCTGCGGCGATGGTTAGCAGCAGGACGAAGGCGAGTTCTTGCTGGATGAGTTCGCTTTCTTGGAGGAGGGGGAGGAGGTTCATGGTTGTTTGCTCGATTAACTGATTTTTCTCGTTCCCACGCTCTGCGTGGAACGCCTAACTGGACGCTCTGCGTCCGGCACAGGGACGCGGAGCGTCCTAGAGTACATTCCACGCGGAGCGTGGAACGAGGGTTGGTTATTCAAGGTACGTTTGTAAATCAACAGCGCCATATTGGCCGCGCTTGAATTCGGCGTCTGTGCCGCCCCAGGGAATGGTGCAGTCCAGCCCCATTTTGGCGGTGAGGCTTTTTTGACCGGGCACATGCAAGCCAGAGGGGTCTAGAGAACTGCCGGGCATGTTCTCGAATACCATCAGGTCTTTATCGGCCTGGAAGCGGGTGGCGAGCGCCCATTCTACCTGCATCGGATCGTAGATGTCGATGTCGGTATCGACGACCCAGACGTGTTTGAGTGAACCGTGTCCTTTAAACGCGGCTTCGATGGCTAAACGGCCGTCTTCCGGCCCTTGTTTATCAATTTGCACCACTGCGTGTAGCCAGGATGCGCCACCGGGCGTAATGGCGACACCAGTGCAGCGCGTGACCGCGTTGACGGCGGTGAAAATAGTTGGCTCTTTAGGCATGCCCATCAGCAGTTTATGTTCCAGTCCGCCAGGAAGCAGGGCGTGGAAGATGGGGTTTTTACGATGCGTGATCAAGTCAATTTCGATGACGTGTTGGTCGCGGATAATGTCCATCGTTTCCGTGAGGTCCATGAAGGGGCCTTCGGCGTGTTTGTTTTGGGTGATGCGCCCTTCCAGCACAATTTCAGCATCGGCAGGCACTTCCAGGTTGTTGGTGAGGCATTTGACCAGCGGTGTGGGCGCCAGGGCGTGGGCGACAGACAACTCATCTACATCTGGCGGGGGGGACATGGAGGCGGCAAGATGGGTTGCCAGGGAGACGCCAATGCAAATGGCGACGGGCAGGTCGCCATCGGTTTTTTTGAGGGCGGTGTGGGTGCCGCGATTTTCCACGATGCGGGCGGCAAAATGGCTCTTGTCGAGCCGGAGCAGGCGGTGGTAACACATGTTGCGCCCTAAATCGGGGTCTTCGGTGATGACGACGTTGCTGGCGATGTAGTGACCGGCGTCGGCGGGTAGGTGGAGCAGGATGGGCAGATCGTAGAGGTTGACGTCTTTGATGATGACTTCCTGGCAGGGTGCAGATTCGACTAGGGGTGGTTCTTGCGGGTTGTCGAGGGCATGAGCCAGGTGATGAACCAGTTCAGCGACGGAAACGCCGAGGCTCATGGCAAAGTAGCTGCGGTCGGAGCAAGGGCCGGCACAGATGCGCCAGTCGGGATAGCCTTTGATGTTGTCGAAGATGACGGGACGACCTTCGAGGGCGTGGGCCACGTTGGCAACCTCAAAGGTGGTGTCTACGGGTTTGCTGATGGTGATGAGGTCGCCGGTTGTGGCGGTTTGTTCCAGAAAGTCACGAAATTGCATGAGGTTTTTGTCCAGTTTATAAGGTTTTGGTGTGATTGGTAGTGCGTAGTGCGTAATACGTAGTGAACGATTATTACGTTCTACGCGCTACGCACTACGCACTACGATCTATGGTTTTAACGGCCGTTGTGCTTACGTAGGGTAGACAATGAGCAACGGACTTGTTAAAGGGTCGTCAAATTGTATGATCTATTTTAAACTGTTATTGAGGATTTTGCATTTTACTTGCTAGACCTCCGAGGTTGGCGACTTAGTCGCTTAAAACCTGGGAGGTCTGGTTACTGGATTTATACTATGAAACGACATCGTTATTTATGGGTTTTAGTGGGCTTGTTGG